>JAGCVN010000136.1 GCA_017962315.1 Kiritimatiellia bacterium | reverse complement strand
CGCGCGACGCCCCCTGGGGGGCGTGCCTTCCTCCTTTTCCCTTTCCTCTTTCGTTCCCTGTCTTTCTTCCTTTTTGCCTCTGCTCTCCACCGCGAAACCTTGCCTTTCCGATTTGACTCACTTGATTGTACAACTTTCACCCGATTTCCCCTTGCGATCCCCGATTGGAATGTGCTATACTACCCATTACCAGAGAGAAAGTACTGTCGGCATTGACCTTACACCGGGGTGCACTTGGGAATTTGCCGACGGGGCGTGTTGTGAGGTTTTGTAAAAAAGGCATATCGCATGAAGAACAGTATTCTTTCTAAAATGTTCGTTGCCGGAATCGCAGCAGCGTTTTCGTTCGTAGCAGCAGGGGCAACATTCGACCTCGACTACACGGCATCAGCGCGCGCCACGCCCACGTTGAGGGCGATGAAGACCCGCCTGGCCAGTGCTGCAGATCCGCTGGACGCTGGCGTTCTCCGGCAGGACGTGGTTGCCGCCCCGCCGCTGGAAGGCCAGTTGCAGGTCGGAGACGATCTTAACGTCACGCTGTTCGATGACCGGACCATGAAACTTCATCTTGCCGAGCAGACGCCGTCCGCCTCGGACGTGGCCGCGTTCCTTGCCAAGATGGATGGATATGGCGACGAGTTAGTGGCGACTGTCGTGCAGGCCGAAGGGCGCGTTCACATCGACATACAGGCATATCGGGAGAGTCGCGTCTATTCCGTTCTCTCCTCCGAGGAGGGCGCCGTCGTGAAGGAAATGGACCCCCATCTCCTCTCGATTACGCCCACGCAGAGGACGGTGCCTCCAATGAAGGCGGTCAGAACCGTACCGAACCTTGCCGCCGCTCCACAGGTGCTGTCTGCAGTGAAAGGCTCGCCTCCGAGATTGTTAGAAGGCGGAACCAAGCCGACGGTGGACATACTTGTCGCGTACGACACGGACGCCGCATCCTGGGCCAAGTCAAATGGCGGCGGTCTAAGCGCATTCGCCGAGGTCCAGGTGCAGAAGATGAACATGGCCATCGCCAACACCGGTCTCGACCAAGATTTCAGGTTCCGGCTTGTAGGCGTCTATGAAATAGGCTTCAGCGCCGGTGGCGACGTAGGCATGGCGCTGGATGTGGCGACTGGAACCATCTCCACGCTCAACGGACATTCGTGGAGCGGGCTCAGGGCGAAGCGAGACGAGCTGGAAGCGGATATCGTCTGTGTGCTGGTCGACAACGGAAAAGACTCTGGAATCACAGGAATAGGTTGGAGTCTAGAAAAAGACAACCCCACCGACCCTTTGGAAGACACCTGCGAGAGTTTCTCGGAGCTTGCCTACAATGCAAGCCTGATTCGCGCCGTTCAGCAGGGGCATACCATGACGCATGAGGTTGGGCACAACATGGGTGCCGGCCATTCCACCGAGATGTACGACCCGAAAGACCGCGGTCCGCAGCTTTTCAATTATTCATCCGGCTATTATTTCACGGCCGGGGGGAACAAATACCATACCATCATGGCGTACGGCGCGGACGGATACGGAAACTTTTACACGTCAGTGCCGTATTTCTCGTCGCCCAACCACACGTGCAATTCCGTCACCGTGGGCAACTCCACGCACGACAACACGAAGACCCTGAAGCAGACGTTCAGCTATACCTCCAGGTACCGCGGCGGTGTGGTGACTCCCGAGCTTGGGGCCGGCACGGATGCGGAGAGCTACACGTGGGAGACGTCCGCGCTCTACCCATGGAGCAAGGTCACGTCCTCGACATATGATGGCGTCGACGCCGTGCGCTCCGAACAAGATGCCGCGGCCTCGTGGATGAGGACGAAGGTCGTGGGCCCGGCGAAATTGACTTTCTACTTCAGAATGTACACGTACTATGGGACGTTTGAGGTCACTTGCGACGGCACGTCGCTTTTCAGCAAGAAGAACGAGGACGTGAACATACCTTGGACGATGGTGACGGAGAACATCCCGGCGGGAGAGCACGTGATCAAGTTCGCCTATACCCGCAGCTCCACGGGCTACTACTACCCCGGCGATGGCGTATGGGTGGACAATGTGTCATTCCAGGGCGGGTCGCCTGCGGCGGAGACCTACACCGTAACGTACAAGCCAGGCTCGTACGGGAGCGGCTCGCAGCAGATGGCGACGAAGACCAAAAACGTTGCGCTGACCTTGAAGGGGGTTATCTTCACGCGGACGGGTTACACGCAGACTGGCTGGGCGACGATCGAAGGCGGCTCGAAGGCGTATAACCTCAATGCGTCGTACACGGCGAATGCGTCGATCACGCTCTATCCGTACTGGGAGGCCACGTCCACCGGCCCAGCCAACAACAACTTCTCGTCGCCGACGACGATATCCGGCACATCCGGCTCGACGTCCGGCAGCAGCGCAGGGGCCACGGTGGAGACGTCCGAGCCCAAGCCTTCGGCCCAGTCGAACTCCGGCGCGTCCGTCTGGTACAAGTGGACGGCGCCAAGCTCCGGAACGGCCACGTTCGACACAATCGGATCCAACTTCGACACAGTCCTCGCCGTCTACACCGGCACGGCGCTTGCATCTCTCACCGAGGTGAAGTCCGACGACGACAACGGCGGCAACCGGACAAGCAAGCTGACGTTCCAGGCGACATCGGGGACGACCTATAGGATCGCCGTCTACGGATACAGCGGCAAGACCGGCACCGTAAAGCTAAATTGGAGCCTGGCAACGCCCTATACTGTGACGTACAAGCCCGGCTCGTATGGGAGCGGCTCGCAGCAGACGGCGGCGAAGATCAAGGACGTCGCGCTGACCTTGAAGGGGGCGATCTTCACCCGGACAGGCTACACGCAGACTGGCTGGGCGACGAGCGACGGCGGCTCTAAGGTGTACAACCTAAGCGCGTCCTACACGGGGAACGCATCCATCACGCTCTATCCGTACTGGACGGCTAACACATACACGGTGACGCTGGATCGGCGGAGCGGGAGCGGCGGCAGTGCGAGCGTGACGGCGACATATGGCAGCGACATGCCGGCAATCACGAAGCCGACGCGGACGGGCTACACGTTCGGCGGATACTTCACGGCGATCGACGGCGGCGGGGTGAAATACTACGATGCGGCCGGCGCGAGCGCGAGGACATGGAACATGACGAGCCCGACGACGCTCTATGCGAAGTGGACGGTCAACATGTCGCCTTCGGCCCCGGCAAACAACAACTTCTCGTCGCCGACGACGATTTCCGGCGCATCCGGCACGGTTTCCGGCAGCAACGCAGGGGCCACGATGGAGGCGTCCGAGCGCAAGCCTTCGGCCCAGTCTAACTCCGGCGCATCAGTCTGGTACAAGTGGACGGCACCCAGCTCCGGAACGGTAGTATTCGACACCATCGGGTCCGGCTTCGACACGGTCCTCGCCGTCTACACTGGCTCGGCGCTTACATCTCTTGGCGAGGTGGCGTCCGACGACGACAACGGCGGCAACCGGACAAGCAAGCTCACTTTCCAGGCGACATCGGGGACGACCTACAGGATCGCCGTCTACGGATACAACGGCCAGACTGGCAACGTCAAGCTCACGTGGAGCCTGGCAACGCCGACGACCTACACCGTAACGTACAAGCCCGGCTCGTATGGAAGCGGGTCCCAGCAGATGGCGACGAAGACCAAAAACGTAGCGTTGACCTTGAAGGGGGCGATCTTCACGCGGACGGGCTACACGCAGACAGGCTGGTCGACGAGCGACGGCGGCTCGAAGGCGTACAATCTAGGCGCGTCCTACACGGAGAACGCGGTTATTACGCTCTATCCGTTCTGGACGGCCACTACCACCGCGCCTGCCAACGACAACTTTGCGTCGGCCACGACGATCACCGGCGCCTCCGGCTCGACGTCCGGCAGCAACGTAGGGGCCACGATGGAGGCGTCCGAGCCCAAGCCTTCGGCCCAGTCGGATTCCGGCGCATCCGTCTGGTACAAGTGGACGGCGCCCAGCTCCGGAACGGTCACGCTTGACACCATCGGGTCCAGCTTCGACACGGTCCTAGCCGTTTACACCGGCACGGCGCTTACATCTCTCTCCGAGGTAGAATCTGACGACGACAGTGGTAACAGCGGCTACACGAGCAAGCTGACGTTCCAGGCGACATCTGGGACAACCTACAGAATTGCTGTATACGGGCACGATAGTGAGACCGGCCGCATCTCCCTCAAGTGGAGCCTGGCGGCCACGCCTTCAGGTCCGGCCAACGATAGCTTCTCGTCGCCTACTACGATTTCAGGCGGTCTGTGCCATGTGCCCTTGGCGATCGCTGCGCCATGGACGGCCGAGAAAGCTGTTACGCTGAACGGGGCCGTGTATGACGGCGTCTGCAATGTCATGGGAATCGTCCAGTTGAAGGTTGGAAAGCCGAAGACGGACAGGCGCAGGGGGACCGTGACCACGAAGGTGACGGGATATGTGATGTTGCTAGACGGCAAGAAGAAGTCGCTGAAGAGCGCATCGGCGTCAGTTCCCAGAGACGCGCCAATCGAGGTGTCGGCAACGGTCAAAGGCATGGGGACGCTGACCGTGACGATAGGCGACGGCGGGTTCACCGGGGCGCTCGGCGGTTACATCGTGCGCACGGCGAATGTCGGCGGAAACTGGGCGACGCCCAGAGCGGCAGTCAATGTGGATTTCGCCGCCGGTTCCGCCTTCCCGGGCGGGACGATCGAGGCGCTTCTGCCCGTCGAGGTGCCCGTTACCGTCGTTTCCGGCAGGTGGAGGTTCGGCAAGGCGGCGAGCATAAAGATCAAGAATGGCGCAATCGTCGGTATCTACGACCCTGCGAAGCCAAACCTGTCCGGGTTGAAGCTCTCCTACACACCGAAGAAAGGTACCTTTAAAGGCTCGTTCAATTTGTACGCGCTGGAAAGCGCGGGAAGTCTGATCAAGCTGAAGAAGTACAGAGTTAGTGTGAACGGCGTTGTGGTGGACGGTGTCGGCTATGGCAAGGCGATATGCAAGAAACCCGCCCTCTTCTGGCCGCTGATGGTGGTGGCGGTGGAGTAGAATCTCTTGCATCCGGCCAGATACCGCCGCTCCGGCCATGTAAACCGGAACAGACAGGGGAGGGGGGCGATGTCGCACGCAGGCGTGCGGCAGAATTCGGAGTGTTACGGAGCTAAGAAAGGAACAGGTAAAATGGCGAATGAACTGGATGAACTGACCGGTCCTGTCAACGACACCGGACGAGACATAAACGTGATTGAGCGTCAGCTTCCCGCCCGGATCGGATGGGGATCGACCTTCTTCGAGATCCTGTTGTGGTGTCTGGGGATTATCCCGGGACTCATCTTCCTCTTCATGAAGATCGGGGCGAAAAACTATTTTCAGAAACTCCAACAGAAGATTCAGGTTGACGCCTCGACCATCGACAACTACCTTGAGCAGAGGGTTCAGATCCTGAAGAACCTGGCAAAGCTCGTCGAAAAGGCGATCGACCTCGACAAGGACGTCATGAAGGCGGTTGCCGCATTTCGTGGCGGAAGACTGGCCGACGGCGAGAGAAACGCCGTCGCGAACCAGATCGACGGATGCTTCGGACGACTCTTCCCGCAGGTTGAGGCGTATCCCGACCTCAAGGCGCACGCCGCCATCGCCGACGCGGTCCAGCAGAACAGCTATCTCCAGAAGGAGATCACCGCCGCCCGCCAGCTCTACAATGATTCCGTTATGCAGTGGAACGCCGACCTCTTCGACTGGCCCACGAAGCAGATCGTCGCGGCCCGCGCCGGTTACACGACGCGCATTCCGTTCACCGCATCCGCCGAGATCAAAGCCCAGGCGAGGGGAACCTTCTTTTGATCGAGGACGTCTACGAGCCGCTTGCTCGTTATCGTGATGAATTTCGGCAGAAGTTCGCCACGCTGGCACGTGAAACGTTCAAGGAACTTACGGAGCGTTCCGGTGTTGACGTCAAGGCGAACCGTGCGCTCGTAGCCGAAATCAAGGGCCTTCAAACGAAGGCCGATTCCGCAAGCGGTAAGAAGACCTGCTACGGCTGGTTGATGGCGCTCGGTTTTGCCGGCGCGGCGGCTGCGCTTGTCGGCGCGGTGGCCGCGAACGGTACAGACCCGGATATGCAGGGACTGTGTATCCTCGGTATCGTTGCCGGCCTCGTCCTGGGGTTCGCCATGATCCACCGGTTCAACGAGGCGGCGAATCTGCTGCGCAGTCTCCAGTCCCGCATCGCCACGAAGAAAGAAGTCGCTTGGAAACAGATGGAATCGTTGAACCGGCTCTACACGTGGGACGTGACCGTCAGGCTGGTCGAGGCGACGGTCCCGAGACTGGCGTTCGACCCTTATTTCACGGCGGACAGGCTGGCGTCGCTCCATGGACAGTTCGGCTGGGACGATTCCTTCAATGATGGCAAGTCCATTATCTTCGCGCAGTCCGGCGTCATAAACGGGAATCCCTTTGTGTTCGGACACTACCTCGATATGGAATGGGGCGAGAAAACCTACGAGGGAACCAAGGAAATCTCGTGGACGGAGTGGAAGGAAGGCCCCGACGGGAAGCGGTATCCGGTCCGGCGGTACGAGACCTTGCGTGCGCATGTAACGAAGCCGATCCCCGTCTATGGCGAACGGAAACTCCTCCTATACGGTAACGATGCCGCTCCCAATCTTTCATTTTCGCGACAGCCGTCCGGTTTGACCGGAAAAGACGGCGAACTGTGGGGGGCAATCCGTAAGAAATGGCGGTTAAGCCGGTTGAAGTCCTATTCACGCAACCTCGATGACGATTCCAACTTCACGTTGATGAACAACCATGAGTTTGAGGCGTGGTTCCACGCGAAAGACCGCGACCATGAGGTTGAATTCCGTCTTCTGTTCACCCCCGTGGCGCAGACGCAGATGTTGAATTTGATGAAGGACACGACGGTCGGCTACGGTGACGATTTCACGTTCGTCAAGAAGAAAAAGGTCAATATGCTGTTTTCTCGGCATCTCGACAAGGCGGCCATTGATACCGATCCTTCACGGTTTTACAACTGGGACTACGATGCCGCCGCCGCGTTCTTCCTTTCATTCAACGAACGCTATTTCAAGGATATCTACTTTGCGATGGCCCCGCTTCTCTCGATTCCGCTTTATCAGCAGATGCGGACGCACGAAGAGATATGGAAGGGGATAATCGACGGCGCACCTTCCTCGTTTTGGGAGCACGAATCCGTCGCCAACTATCACGGCGAGGACAAGTTCGCGCATCCAAGCTGTATCACGCGGAGTATCCTCAAGACGCAGGTCGTCCAGCGGGAGGACGGCGAAAGTACGGTTGCCGTGACCGCGTACGGTTATCGCGGCGAGAAACGCGTCGAGTCTAAAGAGGTGTATGGAGGCGATGGAAGATGGCACACAGTCCCCGTCCCCTGGACGGAGTACCTGCCCGTGCAGCAGACGAGCAACATGTGTCTCAGCGAACGGGGAACTCCGTCCGATCTCTTCAAACAACGTGCCGCCGCCTCGCGTGCGAGCGCATTCCGCCGCTCGATACTTTCATTTTTGAGTGGGGCATAAGAGAATAATGACAATACGAGATAAGAGGATGCGTTTGCAGGCAAGCCCGCCGCCCGCGCTGCTCGCGGGAATGTAGATGGGGGAAAGTTTCTGACAACAACATGGGCAACTCACAACAACGTTTGGTTCTTTCACTCACAACCATGCGCGGTCATGAAAACGCCGCGCGGTTGCGCGGCGAAAGAAGGATGTTGTCTCTACAAGTTGTTTCGGTTGTCACCAATCGAACTTATAGGCGCAGAGAAAGGGCAACGGAGACGTTACCCCTCCCGGAAACATCGCCGACGACAACCTTTCCCCCATTTTTGGCTCTTGCGCCGAATATCCGCGCCTTGAAATCTGTTCTTTCCTGCGCCTCCGTGTCCCTGCGTCTCAATCATACGGAAAGACGGTAAAGGAGAATCCATGTTTCGATGAAATGCCCGAAAGTCGGCATATAACATTCGTTATGCCTGAAGTGCCCAAAAAATTGTAAAATTCCTTTTGAAAATGTGCGACGGATCGTGTATACTGATGTTCATTGTTTATACTGGGTGGCTGATTGACGGGCCTAAGCGGATCTGATATCATTTTCAACATGAAAGCGACGCCAGAACATCCATATCCGAATGACTACGAAGAGTTCATGGACTGGTTTCAGACAGATCAAGACTGCGCTGACTACCT
>JAGCVN010000017.1 GCA_017962315.1 Kiritimatiellia bacterium | reverse complement strand
CTCACCTGTTTGTAGCGCAAGGCTTCGGCGGTCGGGTCGCCCCTTCCGTCGCTTGCTTTCCTAACTGACTGTCGATTTCTTGTCAGCGCGAACTCCTTTCATTTCGCAAGTTGCTATCGAGCTTTACTTGGCGCACCATGCTGATTTCCCCTGAACGTATGTTTCACCCAAGCCTCACCTGCGCGGCGTCACCGCGAGAAATTTACCGCCGATCCCGCGCTGGAACGTCGCCGCCTTGTCGTCATGGGCGGCGCTCAACCTGAAGCGTGTCAAATCCCCGGGGGTCTCCTCCATGCACAGAAGCTTCTGATAACGATCCCGCTGAAGCGTCCTGCCCGGCTTGAGTACGACCGTGCCTTCCCCCGTGACGGAAATCGACTTCACAAACGCTTTCTCCGGATCAGCGGGAAGCCGGAGGAAACTCCCCTCCTTCATCTCCATGTTTCCTGTGACCTTCATTCCGTTCACGACCGCGAGCGAGCCGTCGAGCCGGATGCGGTTGGCGGACAAGGCGCTGACGGCGATCCCCTGGCCGCGCGTGATGATGCGGGCGTTATCCTCGATGTTGACGAGCCCCACCCCTCGCAAGTCGATGTTCGTTTCCTGCGCGAGCGCCCAACCTTCGATCGTGAACGATTTGCAGGCGAATTTCGCGCCCAACGGAATCGAGGGCAACGCCCTCCCGGTCACCGTGACGTCCGTCTCTTTCGTGGGCAGCGCGACGATCCTCTCCCCAAGGGAATTCACGCAGAACCAGTTTTCGGTTTCGCCGATGTCGGCAGACCCCGGCGCCCCGCGCCAAGAAGCGGTGACGGCGACCGCCCCGCGATAGTTCGCGTTGAATGTTGTCGCGTAGTTTTTCGTCTCGCGGCTCCGGAACGTCCGCGTGAACACGCGCACGTCATCAAGGCGCACGCCTGCCGCGCCGCTCGATTCCGCGATGCCGTGTACGCTGATCCCGCCCGCCACGCCGCCCACCGCGAACGCAGGCGTGAACGTGCAGTCGGCGCACCTCGACTTCATGTCGATCGCGACCGCCGGACCTCCGTCCACAACAACCGACGCCATGTCGCCTCCGCTCGTCGTCAAGATGACGGAGTGGGGCTTCGACGCCGAATCCGGAACGGGTATCGCCGTGGTCGAAACAGTTACACTTCCCTTCCCCCTGCCCGGCGGGGATGCGATGACGTGCGCCGCGAGAACGTCTTTCTTCCACGTCGTCGCGAGCAGCACCGCCTTCCCGGCGTCTTCCTTGGGTGCGCCGAGCGAGGCGATTGCGATATTGTTTCCTTTCGGGAACCAGCCGTGCAACGCAAGCGTCATGTTGCCGTCCTTGATTCCTTTCACCTTCCCTTCCGTGGTGCCGCGGAGGGACACGCCGGACTTGTCGGGCATATCCTCCGCGATGAGCGAGCCGAGGTCGCAGAACTTTTTGTCTTGGCGGACGATCCCGTACACGGCGCCATTGTACGTCCACTGGTACACCGGATCGTAGATCGTCTCCATCTGCCGCCACTCCTCGATAAGTCCGTTGAAGTCCTTGTCGAAGAGTTTCTGCCAGAGGTTCTTGCCGTGTTCCTTGTAACCCTTAAGGATCGTGTAGATCGTTCCCTCGCCGTAATTCTGCGTCATGAAGTCGATGAAGTGGGCGCCCGCGACGTATTTGCCGTAGTGCCGCCCGCCGCGCAACGCCTTGTAGCGGAGATCGAGGACATACGGGGGATTGGAGCACCCGTTGTAGTTGACCATGTAGTTGCGTGTCCAGTCGGCCATCGCCTCGGTGAAGATGCCGTCAGACCCCATGTCGAGGATATGCGTCATCTCGTGGCACAGGAGGCCCATGCCGGGGCTTGCCCCGTCGTTGGGAGCCGTGCCGACCTTCCAGGTGATCCGCCGTCCCGACGCGAACGCCGGGTTGCCTCCCTTGACGGGCGCGAGATAGAGGATCATCGTCAGATTCTCATGCAGATTCGCGCGGTCGTGGTTCCCGTAGAGCGCCTTGCAGATTTTCTTCGCAACCACTTCCATCTGTTCGCGGATGTAGCATCTGTCCGCCCACTGGCGGTGCGTCTCGGGGGTTCGCTCGTCCCAGACCACGGTCAGCGCGGACGCGCCCGTCGCCATCAAGGCCATGACCGGGAGAAGAAGAAGTTTGTATCGCGCCTTTTTCACGGATTCACCTTGACCTGGTTTTTCAGGAATTGTTTCCATTCCTCCGCAAGATCCCGTCGCGACTTGCCCGTAAACTTTTTCCAGATGTGTTCGCCGTACCGCCCCTCGCGACACACCTTGTTGAGCTTCACGATCAGGTCGCGGTCGTACTTCCGGACGACGTAGTCGAGGAACGCGGCGGTGATCCTGTACGAATCGTTGTGCTTGGGCTTCTCCTTCGCCATGGCGTATACGCCTTTGAGCCCCGCCTCGCCCTCGTAGTTGCACCAGCGCACCCAGTCGCTAATCCCCTCCGTAAGCCATGACGGGGGGGCCTTGTACGGGTCGGCCCGGCCGGGGGCGGAACGGTAGTCCTGAACCACGTGCGCGAACTCGTGAACACACGCGCCCTTGACCTCATGCGGGAATTCCGCCGCGAACTTCATGCCGAGCGTGATGTGCCGCTTCTCCGAACAGGCCTCCGCCACGCCCTCGTACTTGGGATCCAGCGTCAACACCACCTCGCCGCGCGTCCACTTCGCCCCCTTTCCATCGAGAAGTTCCACGACCTTCAACACATACGCCTCAAGCGCGGGTTTGAGTTCCTTCTCCGCCCACTCTGCCTTTTCAGGCACCTTCGACACGTCGATCCTGAACGTTCCCGCCTGCACCCGGCAACCGATGAAGATGGCGCACACAGCCCCTAACGCCAGACATTTCTTGTTCATTTCGCTCCTTGTTCAACATACGTTCCCGACATCTCAAACACGAGTTCGCCACCCTTCAGGATATCCGCATGGCGGATGGTGAATCCCTCAAGCGGCACGCCGTTGAGCGCGACCGACTTGACGTACTTGTTCTCGGCGGAGAGATTCCTGGCGATGACGGTGAAGGTTTCCCCGCCCGCGCCATTCGGGAGGCGGAGGACGATCTTCGGCAGTTGCGGCGCGCCGAGCACGTACTCGCCGCTTGCGGGGTTCATCGGATAGAAGCCCATTGCGGAGAAGAGGTACCAGGCGCTCATCTGCCCGCAGTCGTCGTTGCCGCAGAGACCGTCGGGCTTGTTCACGTAGAACTTCCCGAACACGTCCCGCACCAGTTCCGCCTGCCGCGCCTCGCGCCCGGCGTAGCGCAGGAGGTAGATGACGTGGTGGCTCGGTTCGTTGCCGTGGCAGTACTGCCCCATGAGTCCCGTCACGTCGTCGCACGTGCCGGTCTCGGATTCGTCGGCCTCAAGCGTGAAGAGGCGGCAGAGCCGTTCGCCGGCAACGTCTTTCCCGCCGACGGCCTCGATCAACGCCTCCGGCTCGTGCAGGACATGCCACGTCCATTGCCACGCATTCCCCTCCGTGAAGTCGCTCCCCGTCCCCGCGTTGCGCCCGAGCGCGAGCGGGTTGAACGGCGCCGTCCAGTTCCCCCCGGTGTCGCGTCCGCGCACGAACCGCGTCTCGGGATCGACCACGTTCCGCCAGTTGCGGGAACGCTTCAGGAAAAACGCCGCGTCGTCCGCAAGCCCGAGGCGTTCCGCCATCCTCGCCGCACACCAGTCGTCGTAGCAGCATTCGAGAAGACGCGACACGGACTCGCTCGTCACGATGTCGTTCGGATAGTAGCCGTACTTGTCGAGAGCGGGCCAGTCCTCGAGGATGCGTCCCTTGTGGAGCGTGGTCAGCGAGTCCTTGATCGCCGCGAACGCCGCCTCCCAGAACGCGCGGTCGTGCGAATGACGCGACGCGGCGTCCGCCCCGCCTGGCGCGGCGGGACGTGAGACCGCCTCGGTCTTCAGGAACCAATCGACGACGACCGGGACGGAATGCGTGCCGATCATGCACTGGTTGTCGCGTCCCATGAGCGTCCAGATGGGCAGGAACCCTGCGGCCTTCTGGTGCTCCAGCATGGTCTCGATGAAGTCGTCCCCCATTTCTGCGGAAATCAACGTGTGGAGCGGATGCGCCGCGCGGAACGTGTCCCAGAGCGAGAGCGTCGAGTAGTACCGTCCTCCGGGGGCGGCGTGTACTTCGCCGTCCGCGCCGCGATAGCGTCCGTCCACGTCCGCAATGTTCGCCGGCTGGATGAGCAGACGGTAGAGCGCGGAATAGAAATTCGTCTTTTCGTCGTCCGTCCCCTCGGCGTCCATCCGCGAAAGCTGGCGTTCCCATTCGGTTTCCGCCGCCGCGCGCACGGCGTCGAAATCGAACCCCGGACACTCCGCGTCCATGTTGCGGCGCGCCCCTTCTTCGTCCACCAGCGAATAGCCGATCTTGACCACCAGCGGTTCTCCGCCGCCCACAGCGAACGGAAGCGCGAAGCGCGGTGCCTGTTCGTCCGGGGAGAGCGGATCGAGGAAAACCGGCGAGAGGAACTCCCGGTTGGATTCGATGACGAAGGAATAGCGGCGCTCCACCCAGTGCTTGCGCACGTTGGTGCCGGCGACGAGCCGTTTCCCGCATACCCGAGCCGTGCTGGAAAGGATCGTCTTGGCGAGGATTTTTCCGCCGATCCCCCACTGGCAGTCCACGAGCAGGTTCATCCGCGACGCCGCGCCCGCCCCCGTGAAACGGTAGACGGCGGTATGCGCGGCGGCGGTCGCCTCCACGCGCACATCGCAGTCGTCGAGCGTGACGGCGTAGTAACCCGGAGCGCAGACCTGCGTCTCCTTGCGGAACGCGGACGAGACGCCGGGCGACGGTTCCCCCGCGAACGGCATGATCCTGATGTCGCCCAGATCGCCGCATCCCGTGCCGCTCAAATGCGTCTGGGAGAAACCGAGAATCCTGTCATCCTCGTAACGGTATCCGGCGCAGTAGCGGTATCCTTCGCGCCCGGTGTCCGGCGACGGCTGCACAAGTCCGAACGGATACGCCGCCCCCGGAAACGTATGCCCGTCGCCACCCGACCCGATCTCCGGACGAACCCGTTTTACACGTTCACGTCCTCTGTCCATCGTCCACTCCTTTGCGTTTCGCCCGCCGGGAGGTCAGTCACACAGCCCGGCGATTTCCTGCATGGTCTTGCGGAAGTTCTCCCCGGTGCGGAGCAACGTCGGCTTCAGCGACTCAAGCGGTTTCGCCTTGAGCGCAAGGCGCTCCTTGCCCGCATCGGGAGAAAGCACAGCGTCCTTGTTGCCCGATGCAACCGCCTTTGCGAGGTTCTTCGCGACGGTCCTCATGTGCGGCGCGTACCAGTACCGCGCCAGCTCATACTGGTGGCTGCGACAGTAGCCGCACGAGGCGTTCTCGAAAAGCGTCTTCGAGAAGTTTGGATTTCGAATCTTCTCCACCGCATCGAGGCGCAGGTAGGATTCCCAGAGGGAGTAATCGGTGTGGAGCGCGAGCAGGTCGGCCATCTTGTCGCACAGCGCGGCGAGGTTCTCGGCACGGGCGACGATATCCCCTTCCCCAACTTTACACTTCCCACTTTCCACTTTACATTTCCCAATGCGCCATTTCGCGACATCGTTGTTCAGGTTCATGCGGCGGAGCGAGATAATCCGATCCAGCACCATGCGGGCGATGTCGATGGTGTCGCGCTTGATGAAATCGTCCTCCCACTCGATCTCCGCGAGCATCCCGAACACCTTCTCGGCGTCGGCAACAGGCTTGTACCATTTTTCCGGCGCGCGGGCGGCGTTCTTGTCGCCGAGGTCTCCCTTGAGGATTCCGTCTGCGTAAGTCGTCGTCCAGTCGCGCAGCCACGACGCGGGCAGCACGGCCTTCCACGCCGCCTTCATCGCCTCGGCGTTCTTCCCGTAGCGGCTCGCGCAGAACTCGTCCAGCACCTCGCCGTGCGGAATCGCCTTGTCGGACCAGGCGTTCGCGGTGAAGTAGCGGAGAAGCAGCGTGTCCGTGTGGCTGGACTCCGGCCAGAAGATGAAGCCCTTGCAGAACGGATCGTTCTGGACGAGTTTCTGCCGCTCCTCGATGACCGGATAGGCCGCGCGCACGTCGAGCGCCTTCTCGTAGGCGAGGAAGATCGAGTAGGTGTAGGGGAATTTGCCGATCACGCCCCAATTCGTGAAGTTGCTCTTCACACCGCGCACTGAACGGTAGTCGGCGGAGTAGTCCCAGACGATGCACTTGTTCGGGTCGAGCAGCTTGAGGAAGTCCTTGACCTCCTGCGGCGACCAGCTGAAGTAGAAGTCCCAGCCCGGCATGAGCAGCTTCGCGTCGGGGTAATCGCGCTCCACGCGCGACATGAAGCGCTGGAGTCCGAGGACCTTGAGCTTGAAGTTCTCCTTCTTGTCTTTGGAGAGGATGCGCTCCCCCGTGCCGATGGTGTGGAGGAGACGCGGCTCCGGCGCGCCCTTGCCGTAGGTCTCGACGGCGGTCTTCGTCATCTTCCAGTATTCGTCGATCCAGCGCTCGTCGCGCACGTCCCACACGCGGTTGTTCTCCGG
>JAGCVN010000135.1 GCA_017962315.1 Kiritimatiellia bacterium | reverse complement strand
CACGGCTGAATTCGCGCAAAACAGGACTCCCGACAAGCTTGCCCCTCAACAAAACCCAATAAAATCAAAGGGTTTGCACTTGTTGAGGCAGTCCTGTTTTGAAAACTACACCAGTCCTGTTTTGAAAACTACACGACACAACAAAGTGGGGGTATGATGACCCTATCGCGCCGTCAACCTAGTGGTAATCCGTCAGGATCAAGAACGCTTCAGGTAATCAAGCAGAGAACGACGCAGAGCACGGGCTTCGGGAAGGTCTTTCGCAGATTCGAGGTCGAGGGAGCAGTAAACAACGCGGCCTTTCCCACGACGTTTCTCCCAGATCACGCCAAGGCTCTGGTTGCGCGTAATGTTGTCGATTCCGCGTACGATCACGTCCGCTTCCTTGTCGCCGTCCAAGACGACATTCACGCCCTTGAAGATCAACTCTCGCCACTGATAATCGGAGTGGAACGACGTCGGAAATCCAGAAAGCGCGGGATGTTTCTCGTTCACGAGCAACCCCAGCGTCCCCGGCGCGATGACCTCTCTCTTACGCGCAGGGCCGTTGAACATTTCCCAGTTCCAGAAGTCGGACGTGAAGAAACCCGGCACGGAATTCGTAGGGGCCTTCGCCTTGTCGAGGATACAGAGCGCGATACGCCCTTCCGCGAGCGCCCGATCGGCGGAGGCGATGTCGCGCACGATTTCGACCCCCTTCGGAACGGAGGCCTCGGCATCAGGATAAATCCACAGCGGATAGGCGTTTTGCACCTTGCCGCCTGCAAGCGACAGCCGCAACTCCAGCCTCTCGGCGCACGACAGACGCGGAAGTTCCACTTCGATTTTCCCGACCGTCTTCACTTCGCCCACACGAACGAGCGCATTGACCGAGCCGACGGCAATGGGGGGGCGATTACCCCCAACCGCCGCGACACGCCATTCAAGGATGCCGTCCAGGACATCCTCCCTACCGTAATGCGCGATTCGAACGTCCGCCGAGAATTTCTCCCCCGCCGTGTACGTGTATCGCGGGAAGCAGGCGAGAAGAACCGTAGGTCCGCACGACATGCGCCACTCCTCCGGCGTAATGAATCCCTTTGACTCCATAAACGCATTGAGGATGCCGACGAGCGCAGTCCCCTGTCCGGGAAAGTCTTGGATGTCGAGAAGCTGAAAGCCGCCGAAACCAGGCGTCCTGAACGCCTCTTCCATCTCCTCTCGGTAGTTAATCGCCATGAGCCGTCCGGACGCGCGGCAGAAGTCCGACGCATACTTTCCAAGTCCCGCCTTTTCGAGTCTATCCTTGAACACCTCGAAATTCAACGGCTTCAACACGCCTGTGTACTTGGGAATCTCCGAGTAGTCGGGATACGCCTGGAACTGGCCGGTCTCGTGTCCGATGAGCGGCACGGTGCAGTGTCGCACGGCGTTCGAGAAGTCGCGCGTCGTGCCGCCGCCCGCCAGTTGCACCGCCCCGAGTGGCGCGTTGCAGTGCGCGTACGATCCGCGTGCGTTCCCTTCTGCGCCATCGCAGCTCCTGAACGTCACCCAGAAGTCGTCCTCGTCGCATTGAACCGGCTGCATAAAGTCGCCGTTTGTCGCGATCGCGTAGAGCGGTCGCGGATCGTGCGTGCGCAAAGTACGGACAATCTCAGAGCGCTCTTCCCTTCCTCTCCTGCACTCGTTGCCGAGCGTGAACATCACGAACGAAGGATGGTTCGCGTAGGCGTCGATGATCCTCTTAGACTCCTCCAGGCAGAAACGCCGGAACTTGGCATCACCTGCGAAATTGCCGCCAAAAGCGGAGAATTCGGGTTGCAGGAAGAATCCCGCCTCGTCTGCTGCTTCGAAGGCGGCCTCCGGCGGGCACCACGAGTGGAAACGCACGTGGTTGAGTCCGTACTCCTTAAGCGTCGCGAAGTACTTCCTCCACGGCTCCACCTCCATCGGCGCGGCACCGGTGAGCGGCCACACACAGGCGTCGTGGCGGCCGCGCAGAAACACGGGGCGCCCATTCAACACAAGCCTCGTCCCTTCCGCCTTGAAGTCGCGCAATCCGAACCGGACCTTCGCCTCGCACACCCCCGCCTTTACGGAGAGAGTGTGTAGCACAGGAGCAAATTCGTCCCATTTCGGCGCCCTCTCCGCACATTCAAACATGAAGACACCCGTCGATACACCTTTCGGCACCGTACGGTAGGGAAATGAGCGCACATAGGGAGCCGCGCCCGGCGCGGAGAGCGTGAACGTGACCCTGTCGAGTTTCGCTTCTGCCGGACCGTCGTTTCGGAACGTCACCCTCACCATCACACTGTTCTTCGCCGCGCAGGGGGAAACCTTCACACCGGAT
Source organism: Kiritimatiellia bacterium (assembly GCA_017962315.1). Taxonomy (GTDB): domain Bacteria; phylum Verrucomicrobiota; class Kiritimatiellia; order RFP12; family UBA1067; genus RGIG8368. Next base: position 25,418 of record JAGCVN010000135.1, on the reverse strand, counting down.
ATGGACACCACGCCGAAAGAACGCATCTCCATGCGTCCCATGACACCGTTCCAGTTCGTCTGGGTATCCTCGGAAACCTGGTGTCCGCCAACGGGCGGGCGCGCGTTGTCGATTACGAGCCGGAGACGATGCCGGCCGGGTTTCACGCCGGCGGGCAGTTCCAGCCGTGCCGGTGCGGCAAGCGTGTCGCTGTGTGCGAAACAGACGCCGTCGAGGTAGGCGTCCAGTTTCTTCGTGCGTTCCAAGAAAATCTCGACCCGGCGGCCATCCCACGTGGCAGGGATGTCAATCGTGCGTTCATACGTGGCAGGGCCGACGTACGGGAAACGTCGCGTCAGGTGGCGCGTAAGCCGGGAGGTCACAACCGCATCATCACGTTGCGGGTCGATCTTTTCGACATCCCTTCCGTTGATACGGCCGTCCCCCTTGCGGGCGAGATCGGTCGTCGTCGGCAACGTGATCGTGTCCGTGACGTTCGTGGCGCACCCGAGTGCAAAATCCCATTTCCCCGCAAGGGAAAGGACATCGCACACGCCCTCTCCCGTCCCTACACCGGCGCAAAACGACGCGACCAACAACGCAACAGAAAAACCGAACCGCTTCATATTCCCATTTCTCCTTTGTTAAATGGTTGATTTTAACACAGAAGATCCCGACTTACACGCAAAAAGAATGGGACTTCGTGCATGAGTGTGGGGCGGATTCAACCCGAAAAGGGCTTTTGCGTTTCAATCAAACGGGAAGCCGGTAAAGGAGAACCCATGTTTTGGCGAAATGCCCGGAAGAGAGCCAAAAGAATCGACAGCAATCGATTGCGATCGATTGCTGTCGATGTCTGGAACTTCTAGCGGTTCCGGTTACCCCTAGAAACCGACGGGAGTGCTTTCGGGGGTGTCCTTCTTGGCGGAACACTCCTCCCTCAGGGCCGCAATGCGGTCGAGGTTCGTCGCCTCGTCGCCGAGGTAGAACAGCTCCTGGCGGACGGTTCGGTAATCGCCCGGAGTGAGATTGCGGAGCAGGCGTAGGTCGTCAAACTCCTCCTGCGAGAGGGATGTCTTGAACATCCGTTCAAAGAAAGACTTCTTCCCGTCGTCGTCCAGATAACCGAACTCCAGCTTAAAGGTGAAACGGCGCATCGTGGCGGGGTCGAGGTTCTTCAAGAAGTTTGTCGCGGCGACCATCACGCCGTCGAAGTTCTCCATCTGCTGGAGAAGTTCGTTGACCTGTGTAACCTCCCAGTTGCGGGAGGCGTTCGAACGGTCTTGAAGAAGGCCGTCCACCTCGTCGAAGAAGAGGATGGCATGCTCGGCCTCCGCACGGCGGAACGCCCGGGCGATGTTCTTTTCGGACTCGCCGACATACATGTTGAGGAGGTCGCTGCCCTTCACGACGAGGACCTTGCGGTCCAACGCTTTTCCGAGATACTTGACGAACTCCGTTTTTCCGGTTCCGGGGGGACCGAAAAGGAGGATGTTCATCCGGGGTTTGTCCTCCGCAGCCAGACAGAAACCCTCATCGAGGTAGTTGCGGGCCGCCTTCACGACCTTGTCCAGCGTCACCTTCCCCTTAATGTTGAGGCCGTCGAGTAAATAGTCTTTCGCCGGGAGGAACCCTTCCCCCTCTTTCACGCCCAGGAGACGGCAGTACGGTTTCATGAGCGTCAGAATCAGTTCGTCCACCTTGTCAGGGGCGGGGTTCATGCGCCTCACGTTGGTCAGCACGATGGAAATACCGCCGGCGTTGGTCTCGTAGCGCCCGGCATACTCCTCGATTTTCGATGCGGAAACCACCGCCTCAAGCCCATGCTTCGCAACCTGGTTGCGCCAAATCGCGACACGCTGGGCATGGTTCAGCCGCTCAAAGCAGATGGAGTAGTCGAAACGGCGGCGGACCGATTCGTCCATCGCCTCGGGCCGCGTGTTCGAAATCCACACGGCGGGGATTTTCATCTCGTCGAGAATTGTGTTCATCACGCCTTTCTCGGTAGATTTCCCGGCGCCGATGTCGATTCCGAAGAGGCTGATTCCGCACGAACTTCCGCGAAGAAGCTCGTCCGCCTCGTCCACAACCATCAGGCTCTCGTCCGGAGATTCCTGGGCGTTGCAGACCTGGATGCCGACCATCCGGGCCTCAGACTTCATGTTCCTCCCGTCCACGTCGCCCTGGCGGATTTCGCAGACGGTGCGGCCCAGTTCCTTCGCGAGCGTGTGCGCAAACGAGGTCTTGCCCGTCCCCGGCACTCCGTAGAGGAGGACATTGCATTTTCCCCCGCTTGCGGAAATCATCCGTTTCAGCACCTCGCCGTCCCGCGACGCGAGTTCGCCGAAGAACTCCCACGGGAGGCTCTCCTCGTTTCCCCCCTTCGTGTAGAAACGATATGAAATGGCCTCGTCCGACGTACCGTCCATGAAACCGCCGAGCGTGCTGGTGTTGAAGTCGTAGTCGCTGTCAAGGAGATTGAACTTCAAGAGCGTGCTCTGGGGGGACATCGCCCGCGACACCTCGTCGAAGGAACGGTTGAGCGCCATCGCGTAGTAGAGGGGTTTGTCGCGGTCCCGGATGCGCAAGGGCCAGCTGAAGCAGGTCTGGTCACGCACATACGCGAACAGGAGGAGTTCCGATTCGAGTTCGTTGAGCTTGAGAACGTGAATCAGTTCGTTGAAACGGCACTCGACGATGTCGTCGCCGGTCTGTTCGCAGTCGGTCTCCATATATTCCCGTATTGCATCGAGGACGGCGCGGCACTTGTCCCGCCCGGCTTCGTTGTTCCAAAGGGCGAAGAATACGTCGTCAAGGGTGTCTGTAAAGTCCAGCCTTCGATTCCGGCACTTCGAATGCATCATCGTGTTAAGTTCCTTTTCCGTGTAGGCCACCTCAATCAGTTCCACTCCCTTGTCGTGGTCGAAATTGTTGTAGACCACGTCGAAGAAATCATTGTCGCCGCAATCGTAATCAAAGTTCTTCACCATATTGCCCCAGTACTTCAGGAGCTGACGGAAGAGGAACGTCTGACGAACCTGTTTAAATTGTGCCATTTTATTGTCCCTTTCTTAATCCATGCTGTTGAAAAAGTCCTCTGCCGATGTGAACTCGAATTCGTCTGTGTCGCAGTCCATATCGTCCTTGTGCTTCCGCTCGTCCCGCTTGCGTTCGCGGATCTCCTCCCTGCGTTTCTTGATAATCTCCAGCGCCCGTTCACGTGAAACCCCGTAAACGCACATCACCAACCGCTCCTTCACCCTGGCAAAGAGTTCCCTCTTTGCACTCTTCTTGCTCCGTGAACTCTTGAGGGGTATTCCCTCTCCTTCCTTCGGCAAGAAGCTGATGAAATCTTCTGCTCCAGACCGTAGTGGATTTTTCATTGAGACTTCCTTCTTTAACATTTGCCTCGAAACCTTATGCACGAACCGTGCCAAGGAGTATTTTCCGTCTTCCTGAGGAAGAATTGGTTATTTTCTTACCGCAATCGATAAAATTATGAACGATTCGATCCCTTTTCACCAAGACACCCGGCTTCACATCGCCTATAAAATTAGATAGGGCTATCCGTGGAATCGGATAGCCGGTTTCTTATGCGTGCTACGCAAGGTTTCGGGATTCCCAATCCCTGGGGGGCGCGGCGGATGACAGCACGAAGGAAACGAGCGCACAGAGGGTTTGCGGCGCGGTTCTGATGGGGATTATCAGGATTTCCCGTTCCCAAAGGAACACTCAACCGCATATCACTGCGACATGGAGGACACGCAGGGAGGCGCCGGGGCTTACGTAGTTGAAACGGAGATCACAGGTATCGAGACCGTCCTTCGGGACGTCGAAGGAAAAGACGTACCGCAGGGGGCCGGGGGTTCCGGGCACCGTCTGGACCACGGCCAGACCGCGTCCGCGCCCGCGCGGACACAGCGACACGCGCCACGCGCACCATACGCCGTCCGGCTGGACGGTGTCGAGGTCGATCACGCAGCGCGCGCGTTTGCCGGGTTCAAGTCCTTTGAACGCATGTTCCGGCAGTCGCAGCGTCCCCTGCCCCGAAGCGGGCGCGAAGAGGCCGCCGGTGGATTTCTCGACCGGTTTCCCGTGTTCGGTGAAACGGAGTTCCGTCATCGGGTCGTCGCTCCTCCAGACAGGCTCCGCCACGGGAAGGGCGGCCGTGAATTCGCAACGCAGGGCGTTGCCTTCGCGGTAGAACCAGTCGAGCGGCGCCACGGTCATGCGGTAACGTTCGCCCGGCGTGAAGAACGCGGCGTCCATCGTGAAGGAGGTTTTCCCGGCACGGTCTTTCGGGGCTTTCCAGAACTCGGAAAAGAGGTCGTCTCGGGTGAACGGGCGCCACGTCCCTCCGGCGGTTTTGCGTTCCGCCGACAGGCGATACATGAAGGGTTGCGCCCCCGCGTCCGCCGCCGGGAAGGAGATCGTGTACCCCGCCGCGCCGGGCGCGACGGAAAGCGCCGCCGAAGAAGCGAAGGCGACAGGCCGCGAACGTTTCGCCGCGACGCAAGGGCGGTACGGGGCTTCGCGTTTGACGAAGGGGAGCGGCACGACCCAAGGCGCACCGAACGAAGAGCCGTCGCGCACGTCAAGGCGCATGAAAACCAGGCGGTCCGCGTAGATGTCCATCACGAGGACGCCGAAGTTCTCCTTCGCCTGCGGGGGCGGCTTGGATCCGGGCGCGAAACCGCCCCACGTCTGGAGGCAGCCGGCGTTGACTGCCGTAAACTCGCCCTGCCAGATCTGGCGTTCGCTGGCGAGCGAGCCGTGTACGTGGCCGGAGATCGAAACGACCTGCGGGAACTTGTTCAACACGCGGCGGCATTCGTCGCTCCCCCACTGGCGGCTATGGAAGGTGGTGCCGGCGGGCGGCAGGTGGTCGAAAACGAAGACGGGCTTGCCCGGATGGGTCTCGCACGCCCGGCGTACCTTCGCCTCGTATTCCTCCCATGAGAGAAACCCTTTCATGCCGGTCGCCTGCGGGAAATTGAGGAACGCCATCCCCTTCCATTCCCGTGAATCGGTGTGGGTGTTCGGTGCCTCGAGGAACCGGTGCATATCCGCGAACGCCGGGCCGGCGTAACGGGCGACGTTCCAGCCACTGTTCGGGCGGTAGTCGCAGACGTCGTGAAAGGCGTAGACGAACAGTTCCTGCGGTCGCGAGGCCGGATCGGGGAAAACCTCGTTCACCGTCTTCCGGTAACAGCGGTACCCTTCGGGATAATGCTGGTCGGCGACATCGCCGCAGTTCACCACCATCTCCGCGCCCTGCGCCTTGAACAGCTCCAGCGCGGCCTTGACACGGAGGCAGCTCTCCATCGTCGTACCGATATGCGTGTCCGTCATCACGCCGACACGCGCAATCCGGTCGCTTAAGACCCCGAACGACGGCATCGCGCCCGCCGCCGCAGTCATTCCCAAAAACGTCCTTCTTCTCATCCGTCGCGGATCCTTATCAGCACTCATCAAGCGTCCGGCCAGAGTTGCGCGGCGAGTTCGCGCAGTTTGAACTTCTGGATCTTCTGGCTCGCCGTCATCGGGAAAACGTCCAGGAAATGGACATACTTCGGAATCTTGAACCAGGAGATCTTATTGCGGCAGTAGTCCATGACGTCCTGCTCGGTGATGGCCGAACCGGGCATCTTGATCACGAACGCGCCGGGCTGTTCGCCGTACTTCTTGCTGGGCACGCCGACAACCTGCACGTCCTGCACGCCTTCCATGTGACTCAGGAAGTCCTCGATCTCGCGGGGCGAAATGTTTTCGCCGCCACGGATGATCAAATCCTTCAGGCGGGAGGTGATGTAGTAATACCCCTGCTCGTCCATGTGCCCGATGTCGCCGGAATGAAGCCATCCGTTCTTGTCGATGCACTTGGCGGTCTGCTCGGGCATCTTGTAATAACCCTTCATGCAGTTGAATCCGCGACAGCAGATCTCGCCGTCCTCGTTGATGTCGCACAACTCGCCGGTCTCGGGGTTGATGATCGCGACCTCGATACCGGGGTGCGCCTGTCCGATCGTCGTGCATTTGCGTTCGAACGAAGGCTCGAAATAGCGCGTCATCGTCATCACGGGCCCCGACTCCGTAAGCCCGTAGGGGTTGGTGATCTCCTTCATGTTCATCCGCTCGACCGCCTGTTCCATGCGTTTGACGGGACAGGTGGAGCCGGACATGATGCCGGTGCGGAGGGAAGAGAAGTCGAACTTCGAGAAAAGCGGATGGTCGAGGATGGCGATGTACATCGTCGGGACGCCGTAGACCGCCGTGCATTTCTCCTTCTCGATGGACATCATCACGGTGACGGCGTCGTACTTCTCCAACAGCACCATCGTCGAGCCGTGGTTGACGCAGGACATCACGCCCAGCACGCAGCCGAAACAGTGGAAGAGCGGGACGGGGATACACACGCGGTCGCGGCTGGAGAAGTTCTGGCACGCGCCGATCCAGAAACCGTCGTTCCCGATGTTGTAGTGGGTGAGCTGGACGCCTTTCGGGAACCCGGTGGTGCCGGAGGTGTACTGCATGTTCACCACGTCCTGAGGGTCACACTCCGCCTGGCGCGCGTAGTAGTCCGCCCAGGACGTCTCGACCGCCAGCGAAAGCGCCTCGTTCAGCGAATAGAAGCCGCGGTGCTTTTCCGGTCCCAGGAAGAAGAGGCGCTTCAGGCACGGATACTTCGCGGACTTCAGTTCGCCGCGCGGCTGCTCCTTCAGCTCCGGAATCAACTTGTAGATGCAGTCCAGGTAGTCGAAATCGCGGAACCCGTTGATGATGAACAGGTTCTCCGCGTCCGACTGCTTGAGGGCGAAATCGATCTCCGCCTCCTTGTAGTTCATGTTGAGCGGCAGAAGGATCGCGCCGATTTTCGCGGTGGCGAACATGAGGATGATCCAGTGCGGGACGTTCGTCGCCCAGAGCGCGACCTTCTCGCCCCGCTTCACGCCGAGCGCCATCAGACCGCGCGCCAGGCGGTCCACCTCCTCGCCGAACTCGAACCAAGTGAGGCGGAAGTCGCGGTCGGCGTAGACCAGCGCGTCCTGCGGGCCGCACCTCGCGATGGTTTGGTCGAGCAGCTGGCCGAGCGTGTAGTTGCGGGTTACGGGGTAATTGTGCCAGGGGACGCCGGTGGAGACCGCCTGCTTGAAAGGCGGCGTCGTGGGCGCGGTGCCGAAGGGGTCTGTGAGTTTGAACATGGCGGCCTCAGTTGAACGGCATGAAGATACAGGCGTAGATCGTCGCGGGCTTTCCGTTCGCGGCGCGGACACGGTGCTTCACCACGGAGTTGTAGTAGGCGGAGTCGCCCGGACCGAGGAGCTTCACGTCCTCGCCGTAGAGCAGTTCGATTTCGCCGGAGACGACGATGATGAACTCTTCGCCCTCGTGCGACGAAACCAGCGCCTCGGCATCCGCCTTGATCTCGATGTAGAAGGGATCGATGTGGCGGTCCACTTTGCCGGCGCCCAGCGAAAAATAGCGGAACCCGGCGGCGGTCGCCGCCTGATGGCTCTTCTCGTCCGGCAGACGTTCGTCCGCGCGCACGATCACCGGATCCGGCGTGAACTGGTCGTCCATGAACGTGCCGAGACGCTGCCCCAGTGCGCGGGCGAGCTTCACGAGCGTGCCCAGCGCGGGATAGACCTCGCCCGCTTCCACGGCGCGGATCACGGAGGGACTGACGCCCGACTCCTTCGCCAACGTTTCCACCGACATCTCCAGCCGGGCGCGGTACGCCGCGACCCGTTCGCTCAATTTCTTTGCCTCAGCCATCGAAAAACTCCTCATTATCCGCTGGACGGGAACCCCTTTCCCGCACGTCGAAAAGACCGAGGATACCAAAAAACAGCGGTTTCGCCAATACACAAATCAAAGGGAACGCAAAGATAGGCGCAACTGTGCAATTCACCGAACGCCCAGGAATGGTCTCGCAGCGCGTACAGACCGTGTAGAATGAGAAACCGACGACGGCAGGGACGCCCCGTAACGAATCACTTGCCCCTTGTCCCTTCCGGCGACTTATGCTATCCTCGACGGCATGAAAACGACGGTAATTTCGGCTCTGGGAACGAAAAAGGACGCGGAGGGCGGCACAACCTCCGCCCGGTGGAATACATGGCGTCCGAATATCGGCCTCGTCCAGCAGGAAGACTTCCCGATCGACGAACTGCACCTTATCCTGGGGAAAGCGTTCCTGCCTCTGGGAACGCTGATCAAGGAAGACATCGCCGCCGTCTCGCCCCAGACGAAGGTTATTTTCGATTTTATCGAGCTGAAGGATCCGTGGGACATCGAGGAAGTCTACGAAAAATTTTACGACTACGCGAAACTCCCCTGTTTCCACGAGGAGTCGACACGTTATTACGTCCACATCTCCACAGGGTCGCACGTGGAGAAAATCTGCCTTTTCCTGCTCACGGAGTCGCGCCATATTCCAGCGAAACTCGTCCAGTCAAGCCCGAAAGAAGGACACGTCACCCATTCGACGGATTCCAAGGGCGTGATCAACATCATCGACCTCGACCTCTCCTGCTACGATAAACTTGCCAAACGTTTCGAGGGCGAACGGCAGAACGACCTCTCGTTCCTCAAGCAGGGCATCGAAACGAAAAATGCGGCGTTCAACCGGTTGATCGAGACGATCGAGCGCGTCGCGATCCGTTCTTCCGCCCCGTTGCTCCTCACCGGCCCCACAGGCGCGGGCAAGACCCAGCTCGCCCGCCAGATCCACAAGTTGAAAATCCAGAACGGTCAGGTCAAAGGAAAATTCGTCGGCGTCAACTGCGCGACCCTCGGGGGCGACCTTTCGAGCGCGGCCCTTTTCGGTTACAAGAAAGGGGCGTTCACCGGGGCGGGCGCGGATCACGCGGGATTCCTCAAGGAGGCGGACGGCGGCGTCCTGTTCCTTGACGAAATCGGCGAACTCCCCGTGGACACGCAGGCTCGCCTGCTCAAGGCCATCGAGGAGAAATGCTATCGCCCCATTGGGGCCATGACGGACGAACACAGCGACTTCCAGCTCATCTGCGGAACGAACATCGACCTCGGCGAACACGTCGCAAAAGGGAAGTTCCGGCGCGACCTCCTCGCGCGCATCAACCTCTGGAACTTCGATCTTCCCGGACTTGCCGACCGGCGTGAGGACATCGAGCCGAACCTCGACTACGAACTCGACAAAGCCTCCAAGAAGACCGGCAAGCACGTCACGTTCAACAAAGAGGCCCGCGAACGTTTCCTCGCCTTCGCCCTGGATCCCGCGACACGCTGGGAAGGAAACTTCCGCGACCTCAACGCGATGGTCACACGCATGGCGACCCTCGCGGAGGGCGGGCGCATCTCGCTCGCCGATGTCGAAGAGGAACTGGCCCGTTCCGGACGGCATAGGGTTCCGGGAACGCCGGAAGATGTCGATTTCGCCTCGCTTCTCGGCGCGGACTTTGCGGAACGCTTCGACGAATTCGACCTCGCCCAGCTCGCCTACGTGGTCGGTGTCTGCCGCAAGGCGGCGACGATGGCCGAAGCGGCGAAAAAGTTGTTTGCGGTCTCGCGCCGCAAAAAGAAATCCGCCAACGATTCCGACCGTCTGTCGAAATACCTCGCTAAGTTCGGCCTTAAGTTCACCTGGCTGCAGTATGGCTGAACCTCCGGTCCGTGATAGCGAAAAACGGTTCTTTTGAGGGACTTTGTGCATGAGTATGGGGCTGATCCCCGCTCATGCACGAAGTCCCTAAAAGATGCAAACGCTTTCATCGCTAAGCGATGGTGATCTCCTGACCGTGAAACAAAAAGTTGCCTCCCACCAGGAATTCCATTGCCGTAGGCGAAAAACGGTCTTGTATGTCGATGTGCAGATGTCCGGCAAGGATTCCCTTCAGGAGCCGCTGCGCCTTAAGGTAGGCAACGAAATCGGTCGTGACGGAATCCTTGTAATGGGGTTTCCAGTTCCTCACGTCGAGGACGCCTTTGAGGTCTCTACGCCGCCAATACCGGTTCGCACAACGGGTAATGTGCGGCGTGCCGAAGGGGCAATGCATGCAAAGAATGATGGGGAGTCCCTTCTTCACCTCGGCCTCGAAGCGCGTCGCCTGATCTGTCGTAACCGTGTTGTATACGTTGTCCAGCGTAACAAAATTGACGCCGTTGACCACCGTGGAGGCGAGGGTATTGTCGAACGGGTACGCCTTTGCGAGTCGTTCCCGCGAGACGGCCTTCGTCGCTTCATCTTCGACTTTCTGCCCGTGATAGAACTCGTGGTTGCCGAGCGAACCGGTCATCGCGGAGCCGCCGATGCCGTAGTATTTGCGGACGAGGTCGAGATTGGCCTCGCTCTGCGCGTCAATCAGATCGCCCGTATGGATGACGTAATCGACGTGTTCCTTCGCCCAGGCGAGCGAGTCGCACAGTGCCTCTTCCTGCCGCCCCCCGAAAGTCTTCGAACGGCGCGCCATGAAATTCCGCGTCCACGCGCTCTCATGCGGATACACCGCCGTGAGGTGCGTGTCGGAGATGTGCAGGATGGCGAACCGCTTCTCCGCCCCCGCGTTGATGTGCTGGTAACCGATCGACAACCGTTCCCACCGTCCACGCACCGGGAAAAGCGAAGGGTCGTCTGCGAAGGACGGCAAAACCGACGTGGCGACCAGTCCGCCCAGCGCAAGACCGCCTTTCAAAAAATCGCGACGGGAGGCACCCCGTCCCGGCGTTTGGTCCATCTCGTCCATCAAGACACCGCCTTTCCGATTCGTCCGAAACCTCAAAACGCCATTCAGTATACCTCCGCAAAACAGGAATTTCAAGGCGATTTTCCTTGGATCAGCCCCTGAAAAAACAAGAGTTTTAGGCTTGCAAAGGGGGGGTGTAATGTGCTAAGCTGAAGTCCTAAACGAAAGGAACAAAGCGATGAGAAAGACAGGTCTATTGATGATGTTGGCTGTGGCCACCTCCTTGGTTTTCTCGGCGGCGGCACAGGATAGTTTGTGGAAAAAGGCGCGTACGCTCAGCGGGATTGCCTATGATTCTGGCGATGCGGTCTGCGGTTGGGTCGATATCAAGTGTAGCAAGGCCGGCAAGTCCAACACCGCCAAGGTTTCGGGCAAAATAACCATGCTGGGGAGCAAGGCGATCACGCTCGGCGCGAAGACGGTTCAGATCGGAAGCACCGTCACCGTCTCCTTCCCCATCGCGGGTAGTACGCCGCTCAACGTCACGATCACGGGTGATTTCTTCACCGGTTCGCAGGAGGACGGCGCCACCGACCCGATCCGTATCGAATCAGGCACCCCCAACGGCGATCTCTCGAACACTTCCGAGCCGACCGTCACCGTAGAGTATGATTCCGACAACTTCAAAATGCCCGACGGCTGGGACCTCCTCGACGAAGCGCTTCCGGACGGAGAGGTGTTCACGGTCACCGCCAAGGGAAAGTGGAAGTTCGGGAAAGCGACCAAGGTCAAGTTCAAGAAAGTCAAGGACGACGGTCTCACCTCGTATGAACTGGTCGGCCTCGATGTCGATGACGACGATGACGAAGACGAGGATGGAAAGAAGAAGAAGAAGAAGAAAAGACGGACGAACATCAGCGGCATCAAGCTTAGCTACAATGCAAAGACGGGGACGTTCAAGGGGACGTTCAGGGTCTACGCCTCGAACGAATTCTCCACCGAGAAGAAGCCGAAGCTGAAGAAGTACACCGCGAAAGTGGCCGGTATGATCGTTGACGGTTACGGCATCGGCACGGCCGCCGTCTCCAAGCTGGGGCTTCAGATGAGTGTCGTGATTGAATAACGTTTCTCCGGCGGGATGCCGCCGAGTCTCGTTTCGACCGCAGTCGATTGTTATCGATTGCGGTCGATTGCTATGGGGGCGGTCGAACGGGAATTGACAGGGAGGTACATGATGGCTCGTTTCGTTAACATCTTCTTTTTCAGCCTTTTGGCCGCCTTGACCGGCATGACGGTTTTGGGCGGGCAGATTTTCGACGGCGACGGATCGGATGAGGCGGGTTTTGTCCCTCCGCCTCCGCGCAAGGAGGCACCGCCGCCCCCCGCGAACATTTCCGGCGGCGAAACCTACATTCCCTACCCGCCGCCGCCAGCGATGCCCGCCTCCCGTTCCGAGAAGAAGAACCCGCCGAAGCCCCCCACCATGTTCACCAAGCTCACCTCCCGGTACGGCGAGTTGGACTGGAACGCGCGCCCGAACGACCTGAACAACCTCCTGAAAGCCCTGAAAGAATCTGCGAACGTGGATTATGAGTTCGAGGCCAAATCGTTTGCGGAAATCGACGAAGATCCCGACCAGAACCCCATCCTCTACCGTTCCGGCCATTACCATTGGAGCCTCAATCCACGCGAACGAGCGAAACTCCGCAACTACCTGTTGCGCGGCGGGACAATCCTCCTCAACGCGGGTATGGGATCGAAACCCTTCTTCGATTCCGCCGTCAAGGTGATGAACGAGGTTTTCCCCGAAGCTCCCGTCCAGCCGCTTGCGCACGACCACCCGATCTTCCATTCCACTCCCGGCATCGACCTCGACCGCGTGCGTTACCGTCCCGGTGTCCGCTCTGTGTACAAGGGAGACGCCCCGGTCTTCTTCGGCGTAACCATCGACTGCCGCACCTGTGTAATCATCTCGCGCTTCGGCATGGAGGTCGGCTGGGATCCGCTGGACGACGACAACATCCTCGCCTATGAACAGGAGTCCGCCCAGAAGCTCGGCCTGAGCATCCTCAACTACGCCACCGCCATGCGCAACTGGTCGCTCGACAACCTGAAGAAGACCCGTTACGAGGATGCCCGCCAAGTCTCCGACGCGGCCTCCATGAAAATCGCGCAAGTCCAGTACGACGGCGAATGGAAGACGCGCCACCTCGGACTTTCCGTCCTCCTCCAACAGTACAACCAGACGACCGGCGTTCCCGTCAAGTTCGCCTCGCTGGACATTAAACTGACCGACCCGCGCCTGTTCGATTCGCAGGTGCTCTACATGACCGGGCACGAGGCGTTCACCTTGAAACCAGAAGAGATCAACGCCCTTCGCAGTTACCTCGAGGGAGGCGGCATCCTCATTGCCGAAGCCTGTTGCGGGCGAAAGGCGTTCGACGACTCCTTCCGGGCCGCGATGGCGAAAGTCCTTCCCGGAACGAATTTCGCTTCGATGCGCCCCGGCAGCGCACTTTTTAAGACGCCGTTTGAAATCAACCTGATGCAGGTGACCCCGGCCTGCGCCCGTTACTACAACAACCGTAAGGCGATCCGCGCCGAACTGCTCGTCCTGAACGTGGAGGGAAATCCTGCCGTCATCTACAGCCCGATCGGCATGGCCGGTGCCTGGGAACTTTCGCCGAACCCTTGGTCGAAAAGTTACCTCTCCGGCGACGCACTCAAGCTAGGCTGCAACATCCTGCTCTTTGCGAGCACACGGTAGGCGGGAACGGAAGGAACGGGACAACCGGCATGCAGAAGTTCCACGAGTATTTCATGCGTCTCGCCCTGCGCGAGGCGCAACGGTCTGCCGAGGAAGGCGAAGTCCCGGCTGGGTGCGTGATTGTCGAACAGCCCGCGCCGGATACACGCCTCCCCGCCGCCGTACGCGTACTCGGACGAGCCCACAACCAGACGGAACGGCTGAAAGACGCAACCGCCCACGCCGAAATGATCGCCCTCACCCAAGCGGCGGCGGCGAAAGGCGACTGGCGGCTCTGCGACACGATCCTCTACGTCACGAAAGAACCCTGCCCTATGTGCGCGGGGGCGATCGTCCTCGCCCGCGTCCCGCTCGTCGTCTGGGGCGTCTCCGATCCGAAACGCGGCGGGCACACCGTCTTTTCTATCCTCAACCACCCCGGTCTCAACCACCGCCCGCAGGTCGTCACCGGCATACAGGAGGCGGAATGCCTCGCCGTTCTGCAGACGTTCTTCCGAGAACGGCGCACCCGTCCGAATCCATGATCGAACCTTCCCTTTCCATCGTGATCCCCGTCTACCGGGAGATACCCCGCCTCGCCGAATCGATACGGCAGATCGCGGCATTTTCCAAAGCCCGGAACGGACTTGCAACGGAGGTCGTGTTCGTGGACGACGGTTCGCCGGACAACACGGCGGAAGTCCTCGCCGGGTTCATCCGGGAAAACGGACTGGTCGACGCGAAAATCCTCTCCTACCCCGTCAACCGGGGAAAGGGCTATGCGGTCAAACGTGGCGTTGAAGCGGCGACCGGCGCGTACATCCTGATGTCCGACGTGGACTGTTCCGCACCGCTTTCGGAATGGACGAAATTAAAGACGGCGTTGGACGCGGGGGCGGATTTCGCGTGCGGATCGCGCACGGCGCCCGGTGCGCACATCGGCGTCCCGCCGCCGCTCCACCGACGTATCCTCAGCCGGCTTTTCCATCTCCTCGTCTACGCCGCCGCCGGGGTACGGGGCATACACGACACGCAATGCGGATTCAAACTGTTTAAGGCAGCGCCCGCGAAAGAGGTGTTCAACCGTCTGCGGATCGAGCGCTTCGCGTTCGACGTGGAGATGATTGCGGTTGCCCGGGAACTCGGCTACACGGTCGTGGAGATTCCCGTACAATGGGACTACAGCGGCAGTTCCACGGTACACGTCGTTTCACACGGGGCGCGGATGCTCTGGGATCTCTTCCGCATCTGCCTACGACGGAAAACGGGCAAAGGAAGATAAAAATCCATCCAATGATCCTACATTCCTCTGTTCCTTTTGCCGGACAACGGTTTTATCTCACACGGATGTCCGGGGATTTTCTAGATTCGAGGCGGTTTACCGTGCGGTTGCCGGTTCACCCATTTGGCGGGGGATCAATCCATTCTTTTCTCGATCGAAAACCCGTTCAATCATTCAAAAGCCATTGTTTTCGAACCTTTCTTGCCCACCCTGCGCGCTCTACAGTTTTGCGTGAGTTTTTCAAACGAGGTTTTAGGGTGATTTGACGTTGCCACGTATGTGTTTTTGGGGTATACTCTTTTGTAATGGTAAATGTTGAAAAACGGATTTTTCGAAGTTTCCGGAGGGGCTTCCGCTGGTTCGTGCGGTATGCGGTCCGCCGATATGGATGGTTCGTGCTCGGCGTTGCCATCGCGACAAACGCCTACGTCCATTTCCCCGCCAGCCGTCACGAGGGCGGACTGGCGCATCGCGCGGTCTGCGCGGTAGGCAACGCGACCGCCGACATCACGGACTCGCTCGGCTGGACGGGACGCGACATCGCCGCGCCCGCCCGGGATTTCGCCAATCCCGGCTTCCCGCGCCGCCTGCCAAACGGGTGCGCACCGGACGACATCCTCCTCCTCACCCGCACCGGGTACACCGCCGGCTACTCCCCATCGCTCCGCCATCCGGTCTGGGTCGCCTACAAAACCTTTCCCTACGATACCCCGCTCACGCCTCCCGAAATCCGACCGAAGGGGTTTTCGCAAGACAAGGAGGCGCCACGTTCCCCCAAGACATCGGACTACGCACGCAGCGGTTACGACCGGGGCCACATGGCACCGAACCTCGCCATCGCGGGCCGGTACGGGAAAACCGCCCAGGAAGAGACCTTTCTGCTTTCCAACATCTGCCCGCAACGCCCTGGTTTGAATCAAGGCCCCTGGTATGAAATGGAATACCGTCTTTCCGAAGTCTGGCCGTTCCGCTACGGCGAAGTCTGGATTGTCGTGGGCACGGTGAAGGGAGAGGCAAAACGGACGTTAAAAGGCGGAATCGACGTACCATCCGCCTTTTACCAGATCGCCCTGGCAAAGGGAGGCGACGGCAAATTGCGCACTCAGGCGGTTCTCATGCCGCAGACGGTTTCCCGCCACGCCTATGCCAGATCAAGGCTCGTCTCCGTACGCGAACTCGAAGCCTTGACGGGGCTGGACTTCTTCCCCGCCCTCCCCCCGGAGACACAGGAAGCGCTGGAAGCCGAGACGCCGTCGCGCCTCTGGCCGACCGGGCTTCGGGGACTTTTCAAAATCTTGGTCAACCGTTACCGCCGGTTTTAGCGGCCGTTGAATCCATAACCCAACGAGGATGAACAACATGAAAAGACTTGTCTTGATTCTTTTCGCGCTTGCATCCGTATCCACCTCACCCGCGGTTGAAGGGAAGACCGTGTTGTGGAAGGGGGGCGACGGAGGTGTCGCCGTATACCGCATCCCGGCACTCTGCACCGCACCCAACGGAGATCTTGTCGCCGTATGCGATGCGCGCAGAAGTCATGCCGGCGATCTCAATTCATGCCAGCAGATCAACATTTCCGTACGCCGTTCACCGGATGGCGGACGTACATGGACGGCGCCCTGCGACACGTGGACATGGACGTGGACGGATGACGAACATTGGGCGGGATCGGATCCGTCGCTTATCGTAGATACCGCGGAAGGGAAGATATTTCTTTTCTACAATGTTTGGGAATCAAAAAAACGGAGCGGCATCTACCAGTTCTTCGTACAGGAGTCGGCCGACAACGGCAAGACCTGGTCGGCGCCACGCGACATTTCGAAAGACATCTCGTTCGACGGCTGGCCGTTCGGCAAGCCGCAGAAACAGGGCGGACACATTTTCATCTCCTCCGGCTCCGGCATCCAGACGAAGGACGGGACGCTTCTCCACACACTCGTACACGTCGGTGACGGGAACGCCCTATTCGGCTCGATCGACCACGGCAGGACGTGGAGGGCGATCGGCAAACCTGTGAAAAACGGGGACGAGTGCAAGGTCGTCGAGTTGCGAAACGGTGCGTGGATGCTCAACTCGCGCTGGCGTGGCGGCGGGCGACAGATCCATGTCTCGAAAGACCGGGGCGAGACCTGGCAGTCACGTTACGACAAGTCGCTCGCCGACCCGCAGTGTAACGCGCAACTGATGAGTTGTGGCGATAGGCTTCTCTTCTCCAACTGCAAAAGTCCGACACGGCGCGCGTGCCTGCACCTGCGGGAATCGTTGGACGACGGCGTCACATGGAGCAATGGGTTCTGCATCGAACCGGCGGGGGCCGCATACTCCGACATGACGGTCTTCCCGAACGGCGACATCGGTATCCTCTACGAGGGCGCGGGGTACAAGACCATTGTTTTTCTCATCGTCCCCGCTTCGCAACAACTCTAAGGGAACTTAGCCTTGCTGCGGGCCATGGTCGAAGGAGGCGACCTCGCACGGCATCCGGCGCGAACAAAGCCCTTGCGCGAAACGGATGCCGTACCAGACGTGCGTCAGGAAGACACCGGCGGCACTGAGCATCCAAACAATGGGATTCAGCGAGAATGTCGTCAGGAGGACTGTCAAGGCGTACAACCCCGTCACCGCGCAATAGGCGTAGAACAGCCAGGGATGCACGAAACTCAACGCCGCGCCGGCCACCAGCCCGCAGACGAAAAGCGTCGGAACCAAATAACCCGGCCGGAGGGAGGTCTTGGGGAACCGTTTGGCGAAATAGCCGCGATGCAGCCCGTACCGCCCCACCTGGCGGAGATGCGGCAGAAAGAGCGCCCGCCGATGGTGGTAGACCTGCGCCCACGGGTCGTACACGATCCGGCGTTTGGCGCGGAAGACAATGTCCGAACAGAGAATCGTGTCCTCGCCCGGCCAGTAACGTGTGTTATAGCCGCCGATTTCCTCCAGCACGTCTTTCCGGACGAACAGGTTGCAACTCGGATAGTCATCGACCGAACCGCGCACACGGTCGCCCCTGTACCGGTAACGATAGTTGCCGGAAACCAACGGGTTCTCAAAGACGCGGCCGCTCAACTTCGCAGCGAAGGGATCGTTGGGCGGAGTCGTCCCCGGACCACCGACCCCGCCGACGTCCGGCAGGGTGAAGTACTTGACCGCGCACTCCAGCCAATTCGGCACCGGCCAAGCGTCATCATCCAAAAACGCGACCACTTCGCCCGTCGCCTCGCGAATACCGAGGTTCCGCTTTTCGGCTGGGCGCACCTTCCCCGTGGGAATCACACGCAACGGGAACGAGCGAGGGGAAAGTTCGAGCGGTTCGTCGGGCAGCACAAGCACCTCGAACGCACGGTAGGTCTGGACATCCAAACCACGCAACGCCTCGTCCAGATAGGCGCTCCCGCCAGGACAGGCAATCACGACCGAAACGCGGATCGGATGTTCCGACGGCGGCGCGACCTCTACGTTGCGGTAGTAATGCAGGATGCGCTGGCGGTAGAAAATCGCCAGCGTGTCGGTCAACACGTCGCGGATGTTGGAGAGGGAAAGGCAACCGACTTTCTCGCCGAAATGGAGCGTCACCGGCGCCTCCGCGACGCGATACCCCCGGTTGTTCGCGATGGAAAGGACTTCGAGGTCGAACGCAAACCGTTTCACCAACATCCGCTCGAACGACCATTGTAAAGCTTCGCGCACGAACAACTTCATTCCCGTTTGCGTATCGGAGACGGGCAGTCCGACCAGGAGGCGAACCAACGAGTAATAGACGAAACTCGCCAGCCGCCGGTGCCAAGGGTATTCAACCTGCGAGTCGCGGTGGCGTTTCGAACCGATCACGATCGACGCCTTTTTCTCCCGCATCACGTCAAAGAACAGCGGAATTCCCGCCGGCGAAAGATCGAGATCCGCATCCAGCAACATAACGTAATTGCCGGAGGATGCGTCAAAACCTCGTTTCAACGCATTCCCCTTCCCCGCGTTCTTCTCTAAGACGACAGGCTTGACCACGCCAGGATGGCGGGAAACCGCAGCACGGAGCGCGTCCGCCGTTCCGTCCGTACTGCCGTCGTCGACCGGCACGATCTCGAACGGGATATTCCCGTCCAGCACCCGGACCACCGTGTCGATGTTCTCCCCGATGCTCGAAGCGAGCTGGTATGCGGGCATGACTACACTCAGCATCCCCCCGCCTCCGAGAAGCGAAAGTGCCGATTCCCACTTTTTGTTGTTTTCTTCCGTCGCCATTTGCGCTTTAATTCTAGCAAAAGACAACGAGAAAGAGAAAGGGAAAAAGGTGGTTCGTTTTTCTGTCGTATTGTGGGACTGGAACGGGACGCTGCTGGACGATGCGGCGGCCTCGCTCCGCGCCGTCAACGCGATGCTGGAACGGCGCGGTCTCTCCGCGCTCGACCTTCCCCGCTACCGCGACTGCTTCACCTTCCCGGTACGCGGATTCTACACCGACGCCGGATTCCGGCTGGAGGCGGAAGACTGGGACGCACTGGCGCGGGAATTCCACGACCTCTACGCCCGACAGGAGGCCTACCTCTTCCCGGACGCCGCGTCCAGCCTGGCGGAACTCGCCCGCACGGGCATCCGCCAGTCCATCCTTTCGGTCGCCGAACAGTCGCGGATCGACGCGCAAGTCGCCGCCGCAGGGATCGCCGGCGTGTTCGAGCGCGTGGCGGGCGTACGCGACCTGAACGGCGTCTCCAAACGGGAAACCGGGCGTGCGCTCCTACGCGACCTACAGGCCCACCCTGAGACAACGCTACTCATCGGCGACACCCTGCACGACGCGGAAGTCGCGGACGACCTCGGCATCTCCTGCGTCCTCGTCGCGCGCGGCCATCAATCGGAAGCGCGGCTGCGCGGTTCCGGGCACTCCGTCTTCGGAGACCTCGCAGGCGCGGTCGCCGCCGTGATCGACGGCATTCGGTAGCGGGCGTCCGTTACCGGGCACCGTCAAGCATAAATGAAAATTCGTCCGTGAGGTCTTCTCCGACAATTCTCGAAAAGCGACGGCACCACTGCCTACGTTTTTCAAGGTCGTTCTTCGGGCGCTCGGAGTTCGGCAGTCTGCGGTACTCGTCGAAAAGCTTCTTGAACGCATCCCACCCGTATTTCATCCGTAGCTCGACAAAGAAGTCCAGCGCGAGGAAGGGATCGCGCTTCCACTGGTCGAAAGGCCGTCCGTCGGCCTTCCAGCGCGCGACGCGCCGGAGTACACCTTGGTTCCCCATCTGCGGGGTCTGCCTGGGCATCCTTCCGCAGATCTTCTCCATATTGTAGAGGGAGAAGAAGTTCACCGTGACCTCGCCTGTTCCCTCGAACGTCCAGTCGTAGTTCTGGTGGTTGTGTCCCATTTCATGGAAGAACCCCCACACTTCATCCTGTTCGCCTTTGCGCATGGTTTCGATGTTCAACAGATACGTGATCGTATGTTTCGGGAGCATGATGGGATAGCCGCTGTGCATGTATCCTGCACACAGCTGCACGTCGAAGCACATCCGTTCAGGGGAAGCGCGTTTTTCGGGAATCCCGGTAAGCCAGGCATCGTTCTTCAGAATCTGCCGCCAAAGCGCCAGCAGTTCACGGGGATCGCTTCCGTTGCGCGCGGCTTCCAACGGAACCGTCAGCGCGATCACGTCGTTCTCGATCTCCGCGAACGGAGCCGGACACGTCCGCAGGGACTCGCGCCAGGTCTCCGGCGTGTCACGGCCTTCCACGAACCGGGCGGATGGACAGGCAGGACCGATCTTCACGCGGACGCCCCCCTTTCCTTTCGCCCGTTCCGGCACCGTCACGTACACAAGCCCGCCGAAGGGCGACGAGAAGGTCGTGACGGTTTTGTTCAACGGCAATTCCACGGTTACAAGCGGCGCGCGCTTCCATTCCCTGCTCGCAGTCACATTGCAGTGCGTCGTCCCCACACGGACGCGTAACCCCAGCTTCTCGGAACCTTCCGGAAGCGTCACCGTCAGCGGTTCGCCGGCAACCGCGAAAAGCCCCGTCCCGTGCCAACGCGGCACGTCGAGGTCGATCTCGACCTCCCGCGTCACACGCGGTGTGCCGGCCGCCGGAATTCCCGGATACGCCACGGCAGCCGGATGGGCTGGCCAGTCACGTTCGGGATTTGCCTGCCAGACGTTCTGGTAAAGGATGAATCCCATCCTTTCACGAAGCCGGTCTGCGCCGAGCGGGTGGTCCGGGGAAGGCTGCCGCTGCGCGGAGGAGACCGTCGAAAACTGTTTCAGTTTCGGAAGCCAACGTTTGTCGTCCGGCGGGAGCGCCCCGATCAACTCGCCCAAAACCAACGAACAGCGCTTGACCGTCGCGTCCGTCAACGGTTTCCCCGACTCCGAAACCAAGCGCAACGCCTCCTCCGCCGATGCCCCAGGAAGACCGTCCTCCCCAATCACGTGGAACCGGTTGCCGGAGGCGGCATCCACCAAAAGTCCGGTTTCGAACAAACCGGCCGGAATCAACGCCGCGTTAAAAGGGTTCTCTGTGGCGAATGACTTGCCACCGCTGATCTGACGCCAACCCCAGCCCACTGAAAAACAGAACAGCCCGCCACCGCGTTCCACAAACTTGGACAGGAGCCGGGCATCGGCGAGCGGACGGCTGTCCGGGAAGGTAAGGAAGACGGCGTCGGCAGGCAGACGGGCTAACTCGTCGTACGATTTCACCTCGTTGATCCGCAGTCCTTCAAACACTCGTTCCAGCACGGACCGTAACTTTTTCTGGAGCACGTCCAGATACACCGTCCGGGGCACCTTACCTCCCGCCAGCCAGGACAGGCATTCTCGCAGGAACACTTGGTTCGCCGCATCCTCGGCGGCCTCGCGCTCAAAAAACGCGGTGTGTCCAATCGCGATTACGCGGCCGGATCCGAACTGTGCCGCCGATGCGACCGGAACGTCCGTCCCCGCCGCCCGACCGGACACCAGCGGAACCGCGCCGCCGTCCGCCGCCCACACACAGCCCGGGATTGCGTTGGAACCGAGGGCGAGGTTCTTCACCTTCGCCGCCAGTTGTTTGCGTAACGCACACGGGGAATCCGCTTCGGTCACGCTGCCACGCCCCCCTCCCCTGGACGAAAATGCGAGGCTGACCGGTCCAAAGAGTCCCGAATCGCGCAACGGCCACGTCGAGGCGTCGAACGGACGGTAGTTGCGCCCGACGATGTTGATGTCGCCGAAGATCTTCCACTGCACCTTCCGTTTGTCAAGGTCACGGATACGGTTTGCACCCACGTTCGTGACTTCGACCTCCAGGACGTTTTCGCCCGCCTTGAATGCACCCTCTGGAATCTCCACGCGGTACGGCGGCATGATGCGCACACCTGCATCCACGCCGTTCACGCGAACACGCGCCGATTCGCACACGCGCCCGAGGTCGAGCGTTGCGTCCTTTGACGCGACATCACCACTTAGCGTGAATGTCGTACGGTAACAGACTGTCCCGCAGAAGGGATTCTCCGTGCCGTCGTCGTTACGCGACCAGGAGGAAAGAGACTGCATCGTGCGCGGCCAGCCCTTCTCCATTTCGGGTCCGCCACAGACGGGCGTGAGCGTCCAGGGACCAGTGAGGGCGACGGTGGTGGAGACAACGCGCCCTCTTTCGGCCGTGACGGGGCGCGGTCCTCCCGAAGGCGTACACCAAACCCACACGCTTTCGCCCTTCTCGAGCGTCAGCTCCACTGCACCGTCCTTGACCGCGACTCCGTTGATCGTCCCGCTCATCGGGTCGAGCAACCACGCGCCGCCCGTCTTCACCGTGGGACGGAACGTTCCCTGCACCGCCTTGTCGGAAATGTTGACCACGTAGTAGAGCGTGTCGTCGCCACGGCGGAAGCGCGTGTAGGCAAGACCCGCCTTTTCGTTGAACGGCTCGCGCCGCACCGCCGTCCTGATATCCGCAGACGGAATCTCCGCAAACGCCTTGGCGAGCGCGCTGCGTCCCGCCTCCACATCCTTCAGCCCCGGCACGTCTGCGGGACGCCGTCCGTCGAACACGATCTTGTACCCCGCCTTCGCAAGTGCCGCGAGGCTCCGCGCCGTCTCGACCGGCATCGTTTCGCAGTCAGGAATGACGATCGTGTTCCACTTCCGCTTCGGCTGCTGCGCAAGGGCAATGAGCTGGCGGTCGGAGACGAAATCAAACGCCGCGCCTTCCGCGTAGAGACGCCGAGCCGTCTTGCCGACAGCGGTCTTCGTGAACCAGTCATTGCCTGAGACGCCAAGGCCGAAAGTCAGTTCGCGCTGGTTTCGCCAGTAGTCGTGGAGCGTCCAGTAGATGAGCGCGTCCTCGTCCGGCTCAGAGGTCTGCGCAAGCGACTGCACGCGCGTGATCCAGGCATTGAGAATCGGTGCGTCGCGCCAGATCGGGTTACGCGGGTTCATTTCGAGCGACGCATAGAAGCACCAGCCCGGCCATGCGGCGTCGGCGGGCGAATAGCAGCAACCGTGGTAGTACATGTGGTTCACGCCGGAGAGGAAGAGCAAGTCGAGGAACCCCTTCACCTCCTCGAGCGAGGCGTTGAAATGCTCGTTGATCCACGTGCAGCTTTCGCTGGAGACGAGGCGCGTTCCCTTCACGTGGGCGGCGGACGACGCGAACTTCGAGACGAGGATGTCGCGGTCCTTGTTGAACATCTCGGTCTCCGGGATGTCGGAGAGGGCGTAGAAGTCCAGCCAGTTGGAGGGCGAGCCGTGGGCCTCGTTGCGGGTGGTGATGCCGCGTTTGCGACACCAGTCCGACCAGATCGTGAACGTGTCGAGAATGAGGTCGGACAGCGTCTCGCGGTAGTCATGGCGGACGCGGCGCGCCTCGTCATCGGTACCGCCCGCACCCGCGAACGCGGGCATGTGGTCGCGCAGGTCGTAGCCGCGTTTCGCCTTGAACGCCTCGAACAAGGCGGGCGTCCACGAAGCGCCGTAATACTCGTAGGAGTCGTGGTAGAACGCACGCGGAGCGACGGCGCCGGGGCGGTCGAGCGCAACGGCGAACGGCTTCAGGTGCTCGCGCATGGCATCGGGCGAGAACGGGTCAATCATCAACCCTTTGCCGGATTCAGGCGGGCGCTTCACCTTGAAACCGGTCGGCACGGAGTAGAGAGCCATGCGCCTGCCTTTGCCGTTCTTCCCCTCCCACAGGAGACGCGCGTCGGCCTTTTTGGGCTTCTCGCCGTCCCACATGCGCGCAAGATGCCAACCGCCGTTTTCCTTCGAGACCCAAGGTCCGCCGAAACACCAGCCGCATCCCATGGAGAGATCGACGCCGAGTCCTTTCGCCCGCGCCGTTTCGTCCGCCGTGTTGAACAGGCGCGTCCATTCCTCCGAGAGGAACGCGACCTTCGGATGCTTCTCCTCCTTGGCCTCGTAGATCGGGATCACGTGATAGCCGCCCATGCCGGCCTCGGCGAATTGCTTCGCCTGAAGTTCGAGCCCCGCCTTGTCAACGGCGCATCCCATCCACCAGTTGTACGCCCACGGACGCATTTCCTTCGTGACGGCGGGCCACGCGGGTTCGGCCGCGGAGAGCGTCCCCGCCAGCGCGGCTATCGACAAGCCGAGTATCCTAAACTGTCTTGACATACGTTTCCTCTTCCTTTCTATCGGACGACGCGGGCATTCCCCCGTCATGCGCCGTGACAAACGTCATTCTACCAGACCCGCCGAGATAGTTCCATACCGAAAGTAAACCTGCGTGTTCCTCGATTCCCGATGAGTTTGAAGGAATTTTTAGGTTGAAAGCTACAGAAACGTGTGATAAAATGACTTTGTTTTTCCGTTTGGGAAGAGTGTACCCTTGGACGTCAAGGAGGATTCGGCCCGGACGGGGACAGGGACAGTTCAGGAACTGACCAGGAGCGTCAAGCCACGTATGGGGGCCGACCTCCCCTTCCACCCCTTGAACACTTGGACTTGCAATGCTGCAAAGCAGTCGTTTCGAGAAACGTAGTGAATTTCACGTAGGCGACACTGTGCAGAGGAAACGCGCAAGCGTTTTACCTCTCATTGTGTTCCTACAAAGGTAATCACTACGACCTCTCGAAAGACACAAATGAGAGGATTTTTCATACCCTCGATTCGTGTCCGACCGCCGCGCAAGCGGAGCGACACGGAACGAGGTAACAATGAACAATATCGAGACAAAATTAACAAAGGTAAAACTGACGACAGACATTCTGTTCGTCCTTAGGCGTCTATATTCTCCAGAGGCTGACCGAGCGTTGGTTGAGAATGGTGCGAATGGGCGTTGTCTTGCCGCTCGATTCTTCGCCTACATGATGAACCACACTGGTTGCGACCCTGACTATCAGGGGGTGACGTGGGACCCAGAATATAATCGACATGGGCATGACACCAAAGAACTGGATGGTAGTGAGATTGTTCCCGATCTCATTTTGCACCATCGCGGCGACGATTCCGCCAACATTCTCGTAGTCGAATTCAAGAAGAAGGGTCAGTCTTTAAAATCAGACCGTGTGAAGCTCGCCAAGTTGACGGGCTCGCCATATTACTTTCGCTATCAGCTTGGCCTTCTCATCGTGTTTGGCATTGATAAGATAACACTTGAATGGTTTCGCGACGGCCTTTCATTTTCTTTACTGGGTGGCTGATTGACGGGCCTAAGCGGATCTGATATCATTTTCAACATGAAAGCGACGCCAGAACATCCATATCCGAATGACTACGAAGAGTTCATGGACTGGTTTCAGACAGATCAAGACTGCGCTGACTACCTT
>JAGCVN010000016.1 GCA_017962315.1 Kiritimatiellia bacterium | reverse complement strand
GCTCACCTGTTTGTAGCGCAAGGCTTCGGCGGTCGGGTCGCCCCTTCCGTCGCTTGCTTTCCTAACTGACTGTCGATTTCTTGTCAGCGCGAACTCCTTTCATTTCGCAAGTTGCTATCGAGCTTTACTTGGCGCACCATGGCTGTGTTCCTTTCTGTCCTATTTACACGCGGATGGAGAATTGGTTACAGACATCCGAAGAATGTTCTTCGGCATCGACCTGCCCGGCGCATTCGTCAACGACCGAGGAACCGACGCTCAGCGCCACACGGCGTGTGGCGGCGGCGAGGTCGAGCATCCGCCGGGCAAGCGTCTCTGCATCCAGGTCGTCCAAGGGAATTGTACCTGAGAGCGTGAAAATGTCCTCGTGAAGCCCCAGGAAGAACCCTCCCGTCCCGATCCCCGCGACGGAAAGTTCCAGCGCGTGGCGCATCATCGGCTCGTCCGTAGGCATTTCCCCGAACGGGAACGTGAAGATCACCGCATCGCCGCTCTCCGACCGGTGTTGTACCGTCACCAGGACACCGTCGGCCTCGCACCAGACGGTGCCTTGCGAATCAGTTTCCAATCCGAAGCCCGCAGCCTCGGAGAAATCGGCAATCAGTTTCTCGAATTCCATTTCGCACTCCTTCTTGTCCTTTACCGGATGATGCCTACAACCAGATTACACGCCGAGCGACAAAAGGTTACACCGGAAGTTTTGGTTGCAATTCCCGTTCCAACCAGCATCACGCCCCTAAATCACACGTTTTCGGGGTGTGGAGACGGTCATAATTAATGGCTCTTCAAAGTTTTAGTGGAACGGGAATCATCCTTGTCCACCCATACCAATGAAAGCAAACAAACGGATTTGCTCACGCCTAACGGCGTTCGCAAGGAGGAAGTAAACTGCGTTAACGGCGAACAAATCCGTGTGCCAGAAGGAAATCGGGATTGCCGATTGCTGAATCATGAGGATTGAAGATTACGAACATTTCAACAGTTATCTTTGAAGAACCATTATATTGGAATCCGTGCAAGTTGGCGTATTCAGGTCGTTGGCTACTTCGTTGGCTTCGCGGACGGCGGTCAGCAACCCGTCATGCTTGCTCAGTCGGGAGATCTTGAACGGAATCTCACCGGTGGCAAGCCCGCCGCCCGCGCTTTGCACTGGAATGTACATGAGGGTAAGTTCTTGAAAACAGCATGAACAACTCAAAACAACGTTTACTTCTTCCGCGCACAACCTTGCGCGGTTATAAAACGAGCACAGTTGCGCGGCGAAAGAAGGATGTTGTCTTTACAAGTTGTTTCGGTTGTCACCAATCGAACTTATAGGCAAGCCCACTGCTATGGCTGATTCAACCGGAAAGGGCATTTTCGAGGTGTGAAACGAAGGCTTCTCGAAAAGCGACCGTTTGCCAAATACGATGCACCATAACTCAAACTTGCGGGCTGATAAAATATCACACACGAAATCTTCTAGTCTCAGCGTAAGCAGGAAATGACTCGCTTCCAGCCTTACGCAACAAGCGATTTTGTATACTTTCAGCGTATCCCGCCGGATCGGGCACCGTCACGTTGCCCGTCACCCGCTCTCCACTGTTCTCTGCGCCTCTGCGTCAAACTACCCGCGTCCACTCGCGGGAGGCTTTTAGCGAACGATGACCATTGTTCCGAGTTTCTTGAGGCAGTAGAGTCCGTCGGAACGCTGGGTCAGGTGGTAGCGCTTCGGATTGGTTGCCACGAACTTCACGTTCGTCGGCTGCGTCGTCCATGAGGCGATCTTCACCATGTAGGAACTGCCGTAGTCCATCTCGCGCTCGCCGAGGTCCACGTACACCGTACCGCCCTCCGCGAACGACAGCGTGTTGCCATTCGTAAAGAGGGATGTGGTTGACCACACGCCCGTCTTCGCCGAGAGGTCGATCGTCGAGCCGTTCATCATCGTGGCCGCCGTGAAGTAGTCAGTCTCGGGCGTGAACGTTCCGTAAACGTTCAACGCGGCAGTCTCGCCCCACGTGTTCGCATCGTAGTTATACCGCGCACGGTAATCGTGGACGGATATGGCCTTGTTGATGTCGAGCGCGCTGTGGATGACGAAGTCCACGCTTGTATCGGTTAGGTCCGTGCTCGTCATGTTCAGCCATCCGCCATACGTCGTCTCAATGGTCCCGGGCCCCGTTATCGGACATTCCAAATTGAGGATCTTGCCTCCCACGATATACACGGAGAGCTTGTGCCCTCTCAGGTCGAGCGGGTAACTTTGATTCTGTATGTTGAAGGTGTCCGTCACGTAGAGATGCGAATCAGCCGTGAGATACTTGACGCCGTTGAACTGCGTCGTCGCGCCATACACCGTACCGCCGTTGAAGACGAACGTGGTGTAGCCAAGGGCCGTGTTTCCGTTGATGTCGAGCGTGCCGCCCTCGCTGACTGTGATGACCTGTCCGGAGGGGTTCCTGATCCCATCACCGCCCATGCTCCAGTTTCTGAGCGACGTGGTGCCGTTCAGGTAGGGCATGGCAACGCCGCCTTTGATTTCCGTGCCGCCGGAATACTTCTGGTTATATTTGACCGCAAGGTAGATACCTTTCCCCTCCTTGACGAGCTTCAGCTTGCCGGAGAGCGAGAAGATGTTGTTGTACGTCTGGAACCCTTCGGGGAGGACGAGGTGCAGCTCGCCGCCGCCGACGGTGTCCGTGATCGTCGTCGGATGCCAGGGGTCGAGCGACTTCACGTAGAGCTTATGTCCCGACGTGTCGATCGTAAGGTCAGCGGCGGTCGTCATAATGGATGCGTAGGGCGTGAGGTCGGCATCCGCCGTCATCGTGACGTTCGCCGCGATCAGAATCTGCGTGTGCTTGTCGGGAAGCGTGTCCGCAAGTGCCGTGCCGTCGCCCGCCTTGCACGTCCAGCTCGCCGTGTTTGCGGGATCTCCGCCGTTCCACGTCGCCGTCGCGGGGCCGGTTGATGCGTCGTCGGGAAGCGCCACGGCAAGATTGCACGCGCCGTAGCCTGACGTCCAGAACGTGGTGGCGATCGAATAGGCGGTCGTGCCGTCCGCCTTGCCTGAATCGTCGTGCGCAATCATCCTGCGTCCGTTCGTCGTGTAGGGGGAAGCCGCGTAGCATGAACGCACGGCCTCGACGTACACGCCGCCCTCGCCGTCCGTGAAACGCAGTTCCACGCAGGGGTTGCTTCCCCCTCTGGCCCATTGCAGCTCTTCCCGGAACCCGGTAATGCCGCCTGTCGTGGCGTCCGTGGACGTGATGACCCGGTTGCAGACGACATAGTCGTTGAACTGGTCTGAATTGCTCATTGAAGCACCGGCCGTCTTGGCCAGTATCTCGCCACGGAAGATGTCGGCGACGGTCTTTCCCGGAAACGCCAGCCGTGCCGCACCCGACACAAGCCGCGTCGCGCCGATTTTCTTGACGCCATAGCCTCTGACATGATCTCCAGTGGCAACGTCGTACTCAGAATGTCCGACGTAGTTTGTCACGCCGCTGCCGTCGTCCTTGACGCCAAAGACCTGTGCCGTAATATTCTTCGATTTTGTGTACACCGCAAGAGGCGCACGTCCGTAAACACCTCCGTTCCCGTCCGTCAGTTCCACGATGGCGGACTTCATGTCTTTATCCCCCACCCACGTCATCTGCACGAAGAGCTTCTGCACGGCTTGCGCCGTATCTTCTGGATAACGCTTGACGACATGCGAATAGGCGGATTCCTTGACCATGTCGCCATTGCTGACATATCCACCGTCCATAATCCCGTAGAACGCGCACCCTTCCAGTTCAGCGAGCGTTGCGCCGGGAAACACCAGCTGCGCCGTCGCCGTCAGGTAGGTGTCTCGGTCGAACACATACGACGTATCGGCTTCGATGCGCGCCTCCTCGTTCACCTCAAGATTGTAGATTCCGTAACCATTGCCGAGGAGCGTCGAAGGCACGTTTGCGCTGGCGTTGGCAGCGACGCCGCTAAGTGGAGTTCCATTCGCATCCAACAGCGGCTCCCCGATAGCCACCGTAGCTTTGTAGTATCCGCCAACAAGCCGCACATATACGCCGCCCGTGCCGTCCGTCAACTCGAACACCGCGCATTTTACGGTGTTGACATCAAGGAGCTGCGCCTCGCAGCGGATCGCGGTGGGGTTTTCCGCCGTGCCGGCCGAGACAACGGGGTTCACGATGGTTGCAGTCAGTCCCTGCCAGTCGGAAACCCAAGCTCCAGACATCTTCGCCGAAAACTTGGCCGTCGCGTTCTTCGCGATGGCGGCGACTGTCAACCCCGGAAAGGCGAGCGTCGATATGGTCGTGACGGGACGCGCCACGCCGATGGCCCTGATTCCGTAATTATTGGCGTTTGGCCCAGTTGCAACCGTGGCGTTGCCAACGCCGCTCCACGTCAGTTCACCCGTGGTGGCATTGACGGTGTAGTGGATCGTCGGCATTCCTCCCGTACCCGTCTGGACGTTCCACGCCTTGGTGGTCCTGGCCCATACGCCGCCGTCGCCGTTGTAGAGCTGAATGTGGACGGACTTGACATAGTCGCCCTCATGGCTCACGAGGTCGAAGTCGTAGCGCTGAATGGCGTCGCCGGTCGAACCGGCCGGATACGGCTGCACGGCATTGGAGAGCGCGGTCTTGGCGCACGTGAGAGAGGAACCGCCGATGCGTCCCCAGTAGGAACAGCCCTCGAGGTCCGCCAGCGTCACGTCCGGGAACACCAGTACGCCGGTGGTCGGAATGAAGCCGTCCGAGTACTTCAGCTCGGCGTGGGGCATATAATGCGTCGTCACACCATACGACGGCACCGCCGCTGCTACGCAGAACGCCGCAAGTGCCATTCGTACAACACGCTGCCAGCGCGTTGCCGTTGCGAGTCTCTTCAGTTTTCTCATGTTCATTGTTATTTCTCCATTTGCTCACCAAGATAGAGAAGAGTATTTTACCATATTCCCCGTTTGCTTGTCAACGGGTGCGCGAAAATTAGGGGGCGGGCGACCGAGAGGCAGACATCAATCGCGAAGCCGCAGGGCGCGTTCTACGTGAAGGCGGCGCAGTCGCTGCTCGGCTCACAGATGGAGCAGCGAATGCTCTCCTCCACGCAGTAGATCGTGAAGCACACGAAGAAAACGGCGGAGCTTTTGAAGGACGGTGCGGGAGGCGGATCGCTGACGTTCCAGTAGTCGCGCCAACTGACAAAGTGCCCTGACAAACGCCTACGGAAATCTGATAAATACCGCCCGCTATGGCAGAATACAGGAAAAGAGTCGCCGATGGCATTCTGATGGAGAAATTGGAGGCTACCGGAGCGGTGATTGTCGAAGGCCCGAAGTGGTGCGGGAAAACCACCACGGCGGAACGCGTCGACAAAATCGTCATCTACATGGCAGAGCCCAAGAAGCGGGAGCGCAACCTCCTGTATGCGCGGCTCGAGCCGGAGAAGATTCTCGACGGGGATTGTCCGAGGCTGGTGGACGAGTTGCCAACTTTCGGGCTTCTCTTCGAGACGCTTGTCATGCGCGACCTGCGCGTGTACGCAGCCGTTCCCCACGGGGAGGTCAGGCACTACCGCGACAAGAACGGCCTCGAGTGCGACGCGGTAATCCACCTGCGGGACGGACGATACGGACTGGTGGAGGTCAAGATGGGCGGCGAGGCTCTAGTTGACGAGGGTGCCAGAGTTCTCAACGAACTCGCCGCCCTCATCGACACAAAACGGATGAAGAAGCCGTCCTTCAAGATGGTCGTGACGGCAGTCGGTGATTGTGCATACGCCCGCGAGGATGGAGTTCTTGTCTGTCCTATCGGATCGTTGAGGCCGTAGCCGCAGGCCTGTGATTGCAGATTCGCGTCTGAAGCCGTCCCGTTTCGGGGCGGCTTGTGTGTTGCCTGAACGGCAGCGCATTGAATGCCGATGCCAAAAGCCGAACAGAATCGCTCTGTTTTTCAACGGCACGACGTGGAAGGTCAAGGCCGTGCACGAGGTCGACGAGAGCAACGGGCGTCCCGCCCGTTGACGCGATGTGCTACCTCACGATGAGCATGAAGCCGCTACGCTCCCACGTGTAAGTGAGGCGCACCCGCGCGGTGTCGGTCGCGGTGTAGGAGTTTCCGCTCTGCTTTCCGCCGTCAACCCACGCGCTTCCGTCCCACGTCTCCACGCGCACCTTCGAGCGATAGAGCGTTCCGCCCGCGCGCACGTCGGCGGCGGTGATCGTCAGGCTACCGGTGAGCTCGTACTCGCCCGCCGGGAGAGACGTCTCGGCACCCTCGATGCTCGATCCGTTCACGACAATCAGATTCGCGTAGTCCGCAAAGTTCCCACGGAAACGGATCTCGTCCACCTTGCGGTTCTGCACAAGCTCCGCCTCGGTCAGCGCACGGTTGTAGATGCGCACGGAGTGGAACAGCCCCTTCGAGTAGCCCGTCGCGCTGCTGTTCTGTCCGCCCCACATGAATTGCCTCACGGGAACCGTCGTGTTCGTGCGGGCCTTAGCACCCGTCAACGTCGTACCCTGGACAAGATAACTTACGCCGTCGCCGAGAATCGCCGTCGCGTACTTCCCCTCCCATGTCAGAGATGGGCGTTTGCTCTTCGTGCCGAAGTTATCTGCATTGAATTGGAGCGTGCTGTTCACCGCTGAATTGTTGTTGACGAAGATGTCCGTATCGTTGCTGTTGTTGCCGAAGAAGATGGCGTAGTATTTTCCCCGGACACAAACGGCTGATCCATGCAATCCACGACGGTGGCAAGCTGGATCGAGAGGTTCGAGCCCCCGACGTCGATGCCGGGAGACTCCAAGCTCGCATGGACGTTGCCCGTGAACTCAAACGCATCTCCGTTTCCGCCCCAATTGCCGTTGGCGGTATTGAACTTCGCGTCAGGCTGGTCGGGGACGAGGTTTCTCCACGTGCGCGTGTAGGTGTTGTGCAAGTGGTCCGCACCATGGTTGCTGATGCCGTCGAAGTTGCCCACAAGCCCGTCCTGCACGTAGTCGAACGCCGTGAAGTCCGCCGCCGTGCGCAGTCCCTGCGTGATGCTCCAGAACCAGGTGAGGCGGCGGTTCGCCGCGCCGGTGGCGGTGGAACTCACCACGGCCGACAGGCCCGCGCCCGTGGAATCGACATTCCACTGGCTGGCTGTGGCGTTCCACGTCTCGATGCGGTAGCCTGTGCAGGAATAGGTCTTGCCGCCAAGTTCAAACGTGGCAGGGGCGGTGAACGTCTTGGAGGCGTTACGGACGATGTACGCGCCCTCGCCGTCTATCCTCACCTTGCCGTCGGGCGATTCGCTGCGCACCAACACCGCGTCCATCGCGTCGAGATTTGCAAAGCGCCCGAAGAAACGCGCCTCGTCTATGGCCCTGTTGTAGGCGATTTCGTCTGCGGAGAGGACGCGGTCGTACAGACGCACCGCGCAAACCTTCCCGTTCACGATGTGGGAGTAGTTGGCGCTGGCGTCCACGCCCTCCGTGCCGATCGCGAGCTTGTGGACTCCGGCGGAAGTGCCCGTGGGCAGCGTCTTCGACCCGCTGTTCCACGTCGCGCCGTATGACGATGTGAGCGTGACCTTGTTCGCCGTCGTCGCGTCGTATGTGCGGTTTATGAAGCGTCCGTCCCAGTTCGTCGTATTGGGACGATATGACGAATTGGCAAGCGAATAGGAATACACTTTGTCGGCATTGTCTGACTGTATGTTCACGTAGAAGTTAAACATGTTGCCGGCGTCAATCCCGCCGAAGAAGGTGGGCCAGCGGATGCCATTGCCCGTGAAGAATGGCTTTGCGGCGGCGTTGTCGTAGTCCGCGACGATCTGCGCCGTCGATTCGAGCCCAAGGTCAACCAAGTACTTCATCGCGAAGTAGTTACGGCTCCTGAAGCGGTAGCCGTCAGAGTCCCAAGAACCGTCTGCGGAGTTCTCGTGCCAGTTCGCCGAGGCGAGGGTCGTCTTTTCCGCGAAACCCGCGCAGCCATACGATCCGAGGTTCGCCCAGTCCGTCGCATCCAGATCGTGCGGGACGCCGAAGCCCGCGTTGCGGATGCCGTCGAAGTTGAGGACGAGTCCGTTCTGCGGATAGGCGTCCGCGTCGAGGCTCTTCGTGCCGCTCGTCATGTTCCAGTTCCACGTGAGGCGCACTTTCGCGCGGGCGATGCAGTTCGTGTAGGCGAAGGACGACTCGCCGACGTGCACTTCCGCCGCGCCCCAGCCTTTCTTGTCGGCGTCCCACACTTCGAGCGTATAGCCCTCCAGCGCATACGTGCAGCCGTTCGCCGTTACGCTCGCGGGGGCGGTGAACACGTGATGTCCGTTCACCATGTACCTGCCCGCCGTCTCGTTCGCCTCAACGCCCGCCGCGCTCGACACGACGGCGACGTTGACGTTCGTCTCCGCGCCGCGGTAACGCACCTCGTCGAGCATCCTGTTCCACGCAAGCTCCGCCGGCACAAGTTCCGAGCTGTAGATTCGGACGGCATGGCAATCGCCGATGGCCTCGCCGTTGTCGGACGACGTGGAGTAGGATGAGAACCACGAGAACTGGCAGTTGAACGTGCTGATCGACGGCGTCGCGGTGCGCGTCTTCGCAATTGACGCGCTTTCGGCGATCAGCTGCTGGTTGGTGTGGACGATGATCGTTGCGTATTTGCCGTCCCAATTCGCAAGCGACGGCCTGTTGCTGCTGCCGGCGCCGTGCCTGTCCGCCTTGAGGTACAGCGTCTGAGTCTGCTTCGACCTGTTGTCGAAGAACACGCTCAGCTCATTCGGTCCGTCATGGAAGAAAATGGGATATCTCCCTGACCCGGTATGCTGCTTGAGGTAATCAACGGTGACGGCGAGCTGCACCATGATGTCGCTGCCGGTGTTTAACGTGGACTTCAACCGCGCGCAGCCGCTCGTTCCTTCGCCGGTGAAGCAGAAGGAGTGGCCGTTGCGCCAGTAGCCGGCGTTGGATATGAACTCCGCGTCCGGGTAGCCCGCGACGAGGTTCTTCCATTCGACCGCGTTCGGGTCGTGCGGAAGCGCCGCACCGATGTTGCGGATGGCGTCGAAGTGCCCCATGAGGCCGGTCTGGACGTATGCGACGGCGTCGAGCGGAATCAGCGCGCCCAAGCGGTTCGTTACGTCAACCGGGATGTCGTCGTAGGTGATCTCCGCCCAGACGTCCGGCTTGACAACTGGATCGACGACAGGATCTTCAGGATCGTCCGCATACGACGGCACCGCCGCCGCTGCGCAGAACGCGACAATTGCCATTGATACAACGCGTTGCCAGCACATTACCGCCATGCGTACCAACAGTTTTCTCATGCTCATTTGTTGGATCCTTTTGAGTTGAAAACACAAACGGGTTATTTTAGCCCTCTCCCTGTGGTTTTGTCAATTAGGAAGTCAGGCTTTTATTTTTTGGCTTTCGCCGCTGCACCATCGGGAGACATAATCAGTCCGCACCGTAATATCAAGGGCTGGGGAGAATTGCCCCTCGCACCCACGGGTTCTCGACGACCAGTGACGTGATGGCGATGCGGCCGTCCACGTCGCGTGGAAGTCCAGCAGAAGCGCAGGGGTAGTTCCTCGGGGCTTGTGTTACTTGACCGTGATCGCACCGGTGTTCTCGTCCTTGGGAAGCGTGAAGTTCGCGCTGGCGTGTTTCGAGGATCTGATTCCGTTACGCCAACAGCCCCCGTTTATCTGGCCGAACCCCGCCTGGGAGACGGCGGCGAAAGTCGCTAGGGGCGCGCTGAAGCGGTATGCGGCCGTCAAGACCCCGGAGGCGTATCTCTGGGACGTCCGGGTAACAAACGTCGGCGACGGATGGCGGCTGGAACCGATCCCGAAGGTGTCACGCAACGCGCTCGAAGCGCTCGGACTGACGGTGCCGGAAACGCTCCCCGCCGCACCCGCCAAAGCCCAACTTATGGACTAACCGCGATGAGATACGGATAATCATTCATAACTGATGCAGGACGCGGGTATGGCATTCACGCCGCCCCCCGGCATTCGTGCGAAAGCCAGACCGTACATGACCCCATCATCGTGACACATTTTTGCTTGGCAAGGAGGTAGAAGTTTGGTAGAGTACCTCCTGACAAGCGAATCACAAGGGGATTCGAAGTGCTGGATTTGGTTAGGAGAACGAAATGAATGTGTTGATTGGGTTGCTTTTCGCGCTGGAAATTTTGGTCGCCCTTCTTCTGGGTGGCGTCGTGATGTTGCAGAAGCCGAAGGATGGCGGTCTCAACACCGCGATCGGGGGTGGTTTTGAAGCCTCTCTCGGCGCCCAGGCAGGATCGGTTCTGACGAAGACGACCATCATCCTCGGTGTGATTTTCTTGCTCAATACCTTAGTGCTTTCCCGTCTGACCGCACATCGCGGCGCATCCATCATGGAAGATGTCCGCACCACTCCCGCGCATGCGCTGCCCCCCGCGACACCCGCCGTTCCCTCGCCGGCTCCTGCGACGCAGGCACCTGCGGTTCCCGCCGTAACGCCCAAGGCGGCTCCTGCCACGCCCGCTGCCGCACCCAAGGCGGCGGCTCCTGCCGCACCCGTTGCCGCGCCCAAGGCGGCTCCTGCCACGCCCGCTGCCGCACCTAAGGCGGCTGTTCCTGCCGCACCCGCTGCCGCACCCGCGAAATAAGTTTCTGCGCATGAACGTGGTAAAGGTCACACTCCCGAATCAGGCAACCAGTGTGGTCGCCTCAGGTACGCGTGTAGGCGAGGTGTTACCTTCTGTCTGCGAGAATGGGCGGCATACCATTGCGGCCGTTGTCAACAACATGGTTGTGCCGCTCTTGATGCCCTTATTGGTGGACTCCACGGTTGAGCCGTTGACGATTTCCGATTCGCTCGGCTGGTCGGTCTACCGGAACTCTGTTTGCTTCCTGTTGGCGAAGGTCTGCCACGATCTATATCCCACCGCAGCATGTCGTGTCCGGTATTCCTTCAGCGCAGGCTTTTTCTGCACGTTGACCTTTCCGGACGGGCGCGAAGTCGTGGATGCCGAGGTCACGGAAATCCGAACGGCCATGCGCAACGCGGTCGCGCAAGATCTCTCCATCACAATGGAGACCGTTTCATACGAACAGGCGGTAAAACTTTTCAAAGAAGGCAACCAGCCGGACAAGCTGAACCTGCTCGCCCACCGCAATCCGCCGGTCGTGTTGCTTTCGCGTTGTGGTAATTTTGCGGAGATTTCTCAGCAACCGCTCGTTCCCCGCTTAGGACTTCTGCCCCTCTTCGACCTTGAAACGCTGGAAGGCGGGTTTGCCTTGCGGCTCCCCTCGTCGCAGAACCCCGAATCGCTTGCGCCGTTGAACCGGAATGTGAAACGTTTTGAGGTCTACAAGGAACACATTGAATGGGGGCGGACCATCGGAATCACTACCGTCGGCGACCTGAACCAGGCGATCGTCGAACACAGGGCGGAAGATTTCGTCCGAACCGTAGAGGCGCTGCACGAAAAGCGTCTCGCCCGAATCGCTGACGAAATCTGCAGGCGCGGCGGCGTAAAACTCGTGCTGGTCGCGGGGCCATCCTCCGCCGGCAAGACGACATCCGCCACGCGCCTCGTAACCTATCTGCGCGTGAACGGACTCAGGCCGCTGTTGATTTCCACCGACAACTATTTCGTCGGCGATGCGCGTAACCCCCGGGACGCCGACGGCAATCTGGATTACGAACACCTGGACGCGGTTGACCGGCCCCGTCTCAACGACGACATGCTCCGGCTGATGAAAGGCGAGTCCGTCCGGATGCGCGCGTTCGATTTTACCACGCACGATGGCTATGACCTTCCCTACGAGACGCGACTGGAGTCGAACGGGATCATCGTCATGGAGGGAATCCACAGCCTGAACCCAGACTTGACTCCCCAGATTCCCCGCGAACAGAAGTTCCTGATCTACGTCAACACGTTCACCCAGCTCGGCGTGGACAGCAGCAACCGGATCTCGACAACTGATAATCGCAAAATCCGCCGCATGGTACGCGATTACCAGTACCGCAAACGGTCACCGGTCGAAACGCTCCGCATGTGGCCGTCGGTCGCGCGCGGCGAACACCGCTGGATCTATCCGTTCCAGGACAATGCCGACGCCATCTTCAACTCCGCGCTGGACTACGAACTGGCTGTCTTGAAGCCGATGGCGAGCCTCCTTCTGAACCAGATCAAGCCCTGGGACCGCGAGTACATCGAAGCGCGCCGCCTCTCCGGTATCCTCCACAACTTTTCGACGCTGGCCCCGGACGTCGTCCCGGGCGATTCGATCCTACGCGAGACGATCGGCGGCAGCCAGCTTTCCTACACCTGACGACGACGCAGCGGTCTACCCGCCTTCTTCTCGCACAAGGACTTGAAACATGAGTGACCTTGAAGAAACCCTTGAGTTGAAACTGGATTTCTCGAAAATCGCGAAAATCGCCGAACGTTGCAAGGACGTTATTCCTGTCGCAGTCCAAAACGCCGACACGAAAGAGGTAATTCTCGTCGCGTACACGAACGAACAGGCGATGAAGGAGTCGTTTGAAAAACGCAAGCTGATCCTGTGGAGCACGTCCCGGAACCAGCACTGGTTCAAGGGGGAAACCAGCGGTGAAACATTCGACCTCCTCGAAGCCCGCGTCAATTGCGAGCAGAACTCCCTGCTCTACCTCGTGCGGCCTTGCCGGGGCGGCATCTGCCACACCAAGAATGCGGCGGGGCAGCCGCGCAACTGTTATTACCGGCGGATTGATTTCGACACGTTGGCGTTGACCAACCTCGATAAGTGACGGGGGCACGACATGGCTGATTTGTTTGACCGGGAGACCGTCCTGAACTACCACCTTGGCGGAAAAGTGGGAATGCGCCTCCTCAAGGGGTTGAAGACCCAGAACGATCTTTGCTTGGCGTATACACCGGGTGTCGCGCACGCCGTCCGAGAAATCGCGGCGAACCCCGCCTCGGTTTTCCAGTATACCGCGAAGCGAAGCCTTGTCGCCGTCGTCTCCGACGGAACGGCGATCCTCGGGCTCGGTGACCTT
Source organism: Kiritimatiellia bacterium (assembly GCA_017962315.1). Taxonomy (GTDB): domain Bacteria; phylum Verrucomicrobiota; class Kiritimatiellia; order RFP12; family UBA1067; genus RGIG8368. Next base: position 9,403 of record JAGCVN010000016.1, on the reverse strand, counting down.
GGCGCGGCGGCGAGCATTCCCGTGATGGAAGGGAAAGGTGTGTTATTCAAGGCATTCGGCGACGTCGATGCCTGGCCTGTTCCCCTTGCCCACTGCCGCCAAGGCGGGGCGGATACGGGAAAGACCGATCCCGCGCGCGTAATCGATGCCGTCGCGGCGATCGCCCCCATGTACGGAGGTATCAATCTGGAGGACATCGCCTCTCCCGCCTGTTTTGAAATCGAGGACAAGCTCGACGCGATGCTCGACATTCCCGTTTTCCACGATGACCAGTGGGGCACGGCGGTCATTTCCGTCGCGGGCGTCATGAACTACGCCCGCCTTTGCGGTCGCAAGCTCGCAGACCTCCGCGTCGTGATGAACGGTGCCGGTGCCGCAGGAATCCGCATCGCGGATATGTGCAAGGCCGCCGGCGTGAAAGATTTGACGATGTGCGACCGGAAGGGCGTGATCCATACCGGGCGCAAGGATTTGAACGAGCACAAGCGTCGCCACGCGGTCGAAACCTCCGCCCGGACATTGAGTGAAGCCTTGCGCGGCGCACACGTCTTCATCGGCGTCTCGGCGGCAAACTGTTTGACGGCGGACGACATCCGAAACATGGCGGATTATCCTGCAATTTTCGCGATGGCGAATCCCGATCCAGAAATCCGTCCGGAACTGGTCGCCGAAACCTTCGCGAACAAGCCATACGTTATGGTGACGGGACGTTCGGATTTCCCGAACCAGATCAACAACGTCCTCGGATTTCCGTACATCTTCCGGGGGGCACTGGATGTCCAGGCAAGAACCGTCAACACGCAGATGAAAGTCGCGGCGGCGCAGGCATTGGCGGAGTTGGCCCTCAAACCGGTTCCCGAAGAAGTCCAAGCGATTTATCCGCGGGAGAAATTGGAATTCGGAAATGGTTACATCATTCCGAAACCCTTCGACCGCAGGTTGTTCGTCAATGTCTCCTACGCCGTCGCAAAAGCCGCAATCGAATCCGGCGCGGCTCCGGCCTGTGACCTCGCCACGCTCCATGACTCGCTTGAACAGCGGAACGCTACCCGTGGTTGACGTTGCAGGACGCCCGCCCGACAGTTCACGTATTAAAAAAGATTCGAGGGACGCGCGGTAGCGCGTCCCTCTCTAATGGGCAACGGAGCGTCATCCGGAACACCGTTCCGTATCAATAAACGGCACTCGGAACGAGCTGCCAGTGTCCAGGCACCCAAGTCTGCACACTGCGGCCGTATGCATCAATCGTCGTGTTCCAGTACCCGTCAACCCAGACGCGGCTGTAACCATACGGCACAGTCCCGTAATACCCGCCACCGTAGCAGTAAGGCCGGGCACCGCTGTAGTATCCGCCCCAGAAATACGGGCGTGGTGAACAATACGGACGGGCATACCCACCGAAACGAGGCGGGGGCGGCGCAGGCCGGAATCCCCCTCCATGACGGAAACCTCCGTGGAAGCCGCCGTGGAAGCCGCCGCGAGACGGGGCATGATGGAAACCGCCGTGAAAACCGCCGCCACGCGGTCTGCCGAAACCACCGCCATGGTGGAATCCGCCGCCACGAGGTGCGCAACCGCCACCACGAGGCGCGGGACTGCCGCCGCGAACGCCGCCGCAACTGCTCGGTCCCCGTGCAAACACAGGAGTTGAAACGAGCAACGCGCCAACCATCATCAAGCCAATTAAAAAGCGATTCCCTTGTTTTTTCATAACGATTCCCTTTATTGAGGAGGCCGTAGTGAATCCACGATCCTTACATCTTACTATTCACATGCGGGGAATCCGTTTTCCAAAAAACAGGAAAAATTTTATTCTGTGACGATTTCATACAGGAAGGCCGCATCTGCGGGATCTGCCGCGACATCCGCCGTGAATAACAGTTCATGCCCCGAGACCGAGGTGGCGATCCTCTGCCGTCGCGTTCCCCCCGTTGTCAACGAATACACGCGACAGGAAGAAGGGGAAGCAAGCGCGAGACGAACGCGTGCGATTCCCGTTTTCATCAAATGCGGCTTGCCGCCCCACTCAAGGAGAATCCGGCGGTCTTGACCGGCATACGTAATCCCCTCGTTCTGGACATCCGTCAAATGCGTGAACAACAAACGTTTCGATTCGCGAACCGGCCGTCCGTCGAGCGAACTGACCCAGACCGTCGCAGGTGTTCCCTGCAAATCCACGTTTAGCGCATCGGCATGGACGATTCCCCCTTCCGAAAAACCTCCGCACGTGCGGGCGGTCCGTATGAGAAAGGTTCCGCGTCGCGCATCCAAGGAGACCGCACCGTCGCCGGCGATCAGCGAATCGGACGGCCCCACACCGATGCGTTCACGGATTTCAGCCGCCTTCCGCCGGTACGCGCCGGGATAGGCGTCCGACCAACGCGCCCCGTTCCAGGCACGGTCGCTCACCACTGTCCCCATCTTCGCAAACCAGGCGAGCCAGGTCCAGTCCGTCTTGTTGAGCGGCGAAAACGAAAACTCATTCGACAGTTTTTTCTCCGGCAGCGTAATCGCATACGTCTGTTTCAAGGGCGGAAGATCCTGTCTGCGGAAGAGGCAGATCGACGCACGTTCCGCAGCCAGCGACAACGGATCGCCCGCCATATCGAAATAAGACATCTTCGCATTTTCGGGATTCTGGATCGAGGCATCGCTGTGGCTCCAGGCGAATCGCCATACACCGCCCCAGTCTTGGAGCGAGGCGAGCGTGCCGAGGACAATCCCCCCTACCCCGCGAAAACGTCCGGGGGCGGAATAATTATACTCCGTGATCGTGAAGGGCTTGTCGAGCAACCGGCGGAAGACGGCATCCTGCGCCCCCATCTTGGTCCCGACGAGCGGGTTTTGATTGGCACAGGAACTCGGAAGGTTCCACTTTTTCTCCAGAAAATGCGGATGATCGACATAAAAATGATCATCGACGAAGTCGTAGCAACGTGCACGCGGCAACTGGTAACAGACCGGGTTCATCCAGCTGCTCATGTTGGTCATGAGCGCCTTGCAGTTCATCTCGCCACGCAAGAATTCACGCATCCTTGCCGCGAATTTCGTTTCGACTTCCTGGAGGAAGAGCGAGTACGCGCCGCTGTGGCGGTCGCGTTGCCAAAGGTTAGGGGGAATCGTTGCGGGAACGTCACGGAAGGCCGCATCCATCTTTTTCCGTTTGCACAGCCACTCTTCCCAGGCCACCTGCCAGACCGGAAACCTCAAAGATTCGGCGGTGTTTCCGGGATTGCCCTCGTTGACCAGCGCCAACCAGCCGAGCGCGGGTTCTTCCGCGTACGTCCGTCCCGTGTACGGATTTCGATGGGAGAGAAACTGCCGGCCGAACGCCAGCAGGTTTTGAAAGGCGCCTTCGTGAACGAGGACAAGCGCCTTGTAGTCGTTCATCGGAATAAACCCGTCCTTATCCACGCCGATGGAACGGTATGGGACTTTTCGAGAAACAAAAAGGTCTGTCGTGAGGTAAATGCCTTCTTCAATGCACGCGGCTACAATCCCGTCCAGACGGTCCATCGCAACCGGATCCAAGGTAGTCCCGTCGGATTTCCCGTTGCCAGTCAAAGCGGCATCGTGATGGTGGATGCGGAGGGCGTTGTAGCCGACCCTTGCCAGCCGTTTCGCAAACCGCTTCGCCAAATCCCGTTCAATCTGGTTTGCCGTGAAACAGATGTTCACACCGTAGAACCGCTGTGGAACGCCCGGTTGATTCTCGAACTCGAAATGCCCCCCTTTGGCGACCACACGTCCGTGCTTCCCGGCGGGGACGTCCCGTGGGACGATCCGGCTGAAATCCAGCGCCGATCCTTCTTCAATGTCAGGAACGACCGTTAACGGAATCCAATCCTTGCCACGGCGTAGAACGACCGGTTCGCAAGCCGTGAAGCTTTCCAGCCCGGGGACGGTCAACGAGCAATCCAGTTTGTATTCCACGCCCTTCCGAAGCACGGTATCCTTCGCAAGATGAATCCGCACCGAAAACTCTTGGCCGTTCCAACAACGGTTGTCCTGCACCATCACCCAGGTCGGGACAGGGAAACGAACCGTCAGGATTTCTTTCCCGTGATTGTTCCATACGGTGAACGAGGAAATCCGGGCGGAGCGCAGATGAACCGCCGTGTAGTCTTCCGGAAGCGTAAGCACGTCGGCATCCATCGCAATCCTGCCGCCGTTGAAATTCCCGGTCGGCAGCGAAAGGGAGAGAAAAAGCGCGTGTACCTTGAGTTCCTTGCCCGGATGGAACGTGTACGCGGCACGGATCGCCCCGTCCTCACGAGAGAACCATGCCGTTCCCTTCACCTCGCGTTCCGCCCCCAGCGCGAAACGGCAGGATCCATCCTGTTCGACCGTGTAACCGCCCCTCGAACCGTAGAAACGCCAATCCGGTGCGACATACACCCCAGGCGACAAAACGCATCTCTGGTCGCGTATACGCAACCGTGCCCCGCTCTCCCCCAATACCGTTTCTGCGAACACCGGATGCGACACGGAAAAAGCGACCGCGAACGCCAGCGGTCCAAGAACCAACTTGTCCATAGCCACGTTTCGCCGTTAACGGTTGAGCGCCGCATCCAGCGCACGGACGTCCGCAGCGTGTACGCCAGCCTTGCCGCCGCGCTTCACAGTGAACACCTTGAGTTCGGGAATGTCTCTGCCGAGGAGCCGCACCTTCTCAAACGCCTCGATGCCATCGCGCAACAAAAGTGCTCGGAGTGAAAGGCGCGGGCCGGGGTAGACGAGCGAGGTGTCGCCCGAAGGCCACGCCGTGAAGTCCTGGCTGTCGAACGGATTCTCCACCCAGCTGCACCACGCCCAGCGAAGAAGGCCGTCAAATCCCATGGCCGCCGAAAGCGGCGCAAGCCATGCGCTTTCCGCCGGATCACTGAAGACAAAAGTATTGGGACGCGCCGGGCTGCAGCACACGTAGTATGTGGTGAACTTGCCCTGCGCGCGGCGCTCCGCCGCGTATTTCGCGAGCCCGTCACCGTGCCAGTAGCCGTAGGAGACGTCGAACGCCGCGGCGTTCAGTTCCGACGGACGGTTGCACGCCATCACCATCTCCATGCCGGGCGCGTACTTGTGAAGCACGGCGAGCGCGGGACGGATGAGCTTGTCGGGACGTTCGTCGAGCGCGATCTTCGTGCGCTCGAACCAACCCTTCGCCTTCGTGTGGCGGTAGAGGTCCGCGAGGAGGTGCCCCCAGAAGTCCTCGTACTCCGCGCTTCCCGGCTCCATGCGCGGGGCGACGCTGCGTCCGGACTTCTCGTCGAAGTAGCGGAACTTGAGCGACCACGGGAGCATCGAGTAACAGTCGATCTGCCCCTTCACGCCAGCCGCCTCCATACTCTCCACGATCTTGTCGAAGAGCGTGTAGTCGTAGGTCCAGGTGCCGTCCGCGCGCTTCGTCGCCTGCACGTTGGAGCGGAAGCGGTCGTACGTCTGCTGGTTCCACGCCTCGTCGATCAAAGTGGCGGTAATCGTCTTCTGCCCCAAGTCGGCGAGGAGGCGGTTGTACGGTTGAAGCAGACGCAGATGGTCGTCACTTCCGAACGGGACGTCGTGCCAACGGGCGATGGCGTCGGGATGTTGCCAGAGGTCGAGGTGGAACTTCCAGTCCTTGACAGGCGGCAGAGTACGCGGCACAACCACAATCTCAACAGGCAGCTCATGACGAATGCCGTTGATGAAGGCGGTCACCTTATCGCGAATCACGCCGGAGGCGTTCGCCGGAATATCGTACGTGTAGACGACAGGGCGCGTCAGGCCTTTGAAGGAGGTTTCACCCGTACCGTCGAGGATATCGCCGTAAAGCGTCCCGTTGCCAAGCGTGTAGCGCAACACGTCGAGGCGGGCGCGAGGATCGGCCGTGGAGAGGCGTAGTTCCGAGAAACCGCTGCGGGAAGCGGTGACAAGCATCGCGCTCACCCGCTCGCCGCGCCAACCGCACAACTTCGCACTGGACGAGAGCTTTTCACGTGCTGCCCAGACATCACGGTCGTAGCGTGTGTAGAGGTCTCCCGCAAGCAAGAAAGTTTCGTTCCGTCCGGCACCGGCGCGGGAGTAGCCTTCCATTTCAACGATGTGCGCACCGTTCTTCGCCCCCCTGCTGTTCGAGACGACCGTCGCACGCACATAGCGGACATTCGCCGTTTCGAAATCGAGCGAAAAACCGGACGCGCCGGCACAAATGGAGTTGGCGGTCTGGTCAGAGAGCATCTTCCATTCCTTCCCGTCCACCGATCCCTCGAGCTTGAACCCGTAGATACGCCCGTCTTTCCAGTACGGGACAAACTGTATCTCGGAGAGCGGTTTCACCACCCCCATGTCAATGGTCAGCGACTGCGGAAGATTCTCCGCACACCAGTGCCGGGTACTGTCATCGCGCTGACCGTCCACCGCGAGCGCCGGCGCATAATTGCCGAACTGGCCGGTTGCGCTCGCTTTCGCATTCAGGAAAAGATTCTCCGCCTTTTCCGATTTTCCCGAAAGGCTCTTCCCGTCCGGTTCATACGAAGGGTGACGTTTCGGCTTCGCCTGAACGCACAACGCCGCAACACAAATCAACAAAACGATTCTCTGCATATCCAATCTCCCGTTTGCGGATTACTCTAACACAAAAAACATCCAGATGCAACGTGGAATTAATGTTGCGAAACGGACGGTGCCAGCGGATACCGGCCGAAGCGCGGACCATAGACTGCGAGGCCGGAGTCGGACTCCAGCCGGATCGTCGCCTTGCCGTCCTTCACGGCCTCCGGCGGCACTTTCACTTCCACGAGATAGCCGTAGCTTCCCGCATCGTGGAGGTGGCCCTTGCGCGGTTGCGCCAGCCACGAGAGAATGCCGCGATGGTCTGCGGGGTCGTCGGGGAGAACACGCTCCAGCGCGACTTTCCCGCCCACGCGCACCGTCAGGTTCGCCGGGAACTTCTCGTCGCTCGTCTGCGGATAGGCGCTGGGGTTCTTCGTGCGCTCCGCAGACCTCTTGCCGACCACGTAGTCGATCTGACGCCCCTTCTCCTTCCGGTCTTTCCAGTTCCGACGCTTCGCTGAAAGCTCTGCGCGGAACGTCCCGCCCTGCGGCGGCACGGCGACCTCGTATTCAAACCAGCCCTTGCCGAATCCGTTGAGCTTGAGTCCGCCCAAGACCGCCGACGTTCCCTCCGACCACTCCGACGCCGTCGGCTTCAGCATCGCCGCGTCCTTCGCCACGGTGGAGAACGACCAGAAGTTGCGCGCAATCCGCTGGCCGTCGGCCATCAGGTCAAAAACAACGCATCCGCACGCCGGGCCGCCCGGCGCGACGAACTTCTCGTCCCAGAGCTTTTCACACTGCCAGCTCTTCGCGACAAACGACCCGGCGGCAGTCACGGCGTCTGCGGCGCACTTCCGCCCCGCGCCGTCGTACCACCACGCGCGCTTCGTGAGCGTCAGTTTCTTTCCCGCGTACGCATCGGTGATGAACGACACGCCCACCGGAATCTTCACTTCCGCGCCGGGCGACACCGTTTCGCCGATTTCACTTCCGCGCGTCCCGAGGAACGTGATCGCCGCATTCGCATGGAAGTCGGCGAACGTCATGCCATCCGCCAGTTCCTCGATGCCGAAGTATTTCGGGGAACGGTCCTCATGTACGTAGCCGGTCCATTCCGCGACGACGTCGTGGTGTTCGGTGAAGCAGAATCCCGCGCATTTGAGATGGCTGCGGAGAGCGTTGATCATGCCGTGGTAGTCCCACGTGATGTCGTGGTCGCTATGTCCGCCGCTCGTGTAGGTTCCCGTTTCGGCGCCCATCATCGGGACGCCGTTCTGGACTCGTCCTGGAACGTAGTTCCACTTCGATCCGGAATATGTCTTGGCGCAGACATCCTCCATCCTCGCCATCCACTTGTGCGCCGGCTCGTAGAAATGCCAAGTGTTGATGTCGGTCATCACGTGGTCGAGGCGTGTGGCGGAGTTGTCGTCCACCAGGCGCGTGGGGTCGAGCGCCTTCGCGCGGCGGTAGATTTCTCCCACGCGCTCCTGCGTCGCCTTCTCGTAGCGTCCGCCGTGGCTGCCGCTACTGATGTACGGCTTCGAGAGAAGCCCCCACGTCTCGTTGAAGAGCGTCCACTGGTAAATGGACGGATGGTTGAAGTCGCGCTTCACCATCCCCGCGAAACAGTCCCAGTGTTCGGCGAACATCTCGTCGCACGCCGCGCCCCAGGCATTCGGCACGTCTGCCTGGATGAGGAGTCCCAGTTTGTCCGCCCAGTAGAGTTTGCGCGGCACCTCCACCTTCACATGCACGCGGTTGCCCGTGAGGGCCAGCCGCTTTGAAATCAGAATCTCGTTCTTCATGAACTCGTCCGTCGGGAACGCGTAATAGCCCTGCGGATGGAAGGTCTGGTCAAGACAGAGCTGCAGGTAGATGGGCTTGCCGTTCAGCGTCACGTAGGAGTCGCCGTTCGCGTTTTTGCTCGTTCCGACCTCGCGGAAGCCGAAGTAGGTCTTCACGGCGTCGTCGCCCAATGTGAGCGTGACCTCGTAGAGGTTGGGATTGTCGAGGTCCCACAGCTTAGGCGAGGCAACTGCGATGTCAATGGACTTCGCGGCTTCGCCCTTCGCGAACGGCACCTTCGTGGTCTTTCCGTCGAGCTTGACTTCGGCGACGAGCGGCAAGCGCGCCGGAGAGGCGAGGCGCAGTTCGGCCTTCACGGACGACTTCGCGATGCTCGGCGTGAAGCGCGCGCTGTCGAGATAGGCCTGTCCGCGCGCCTCGAGATAGACGGTCTGCCAGATGCCGCGCACGTTGCCGTAGCCCTGCTTGCCGATGAGGTAGTGCCCGACAAGAGCCGTGAGGAAATCGGGGTCCCAGATCTTGAACTCGGCCGTCTGTTCCTCGCCCCACTTGACGAGGTCCGTCAGCTCGAACTCGAATGGCAGATAGCCGCCCACGTGCTTGCCGAGCTTCTTGCCGTCGAACGAGAACTCCGTCTCGTAGTCCGCCGCGCCCACGACGAGGAACACGCGCTTCCCCTTCCACGCCGGCGGCACTTTCACCGTGCGGCGGTAGTAGCCCGTGTCCTTGCCTTTCTCATTCTTCACGCCGGAGAGCGCGCAGCCCCATCCGAACGGAACGGTAATTTTCTTGTCGTACGCGCCCTTCTCAAAACCGAAGTCCCATTGTCCGTTCAGGTTCATCCACTGCGGACGCTCCCAGTCGGGACGCGGATGTTCAGGCAAAGGCACGGCGTTCTCCGCGAACGAAGTATTGAGGAAAACACTACCATGCAACAGGGTTTCAAGAGTATGCGAAAGGATAGCGTTTTAGGCGGGATTTCAGCCCAAATCGCGGGTTCTGCGAAGTGTTTCTCAAGATGAGTGTGTTTATGCCATACGTCAAACGCCGTTATTATTGCAAT
>JAGCVN010000134.1 GCA_017962315.1 Kiritimatiellia bacterium | reverse complement strand
GCGAACTCCTTTCATTTCGCAAGTTGCTATCGAGCTTTACTTGGCGCACCATCGCCATTTTCCTTTCTTTGCGTACATTCACGTGCGAAGCGCGGGAACGGCGGGCTTGCCTATACGTTCGATTGGCGACAACCGAAACAACTTGTAAAGACAACATCCTTCTTTCGCCACGCAACTGCGCGGCGTTTTCATAACCGCGCACGGTTGTGCGCGGAAGAAGCAAACGTTGTTTTTAAGTTGTTCATGTTGTTGTCAGAAACTTACCCTCATGTACATTCCCGTGTGAAGCGCGGGCGGGTGCTTGTCTATAAAATGCCATTTATCCCCATGAATGCTCCCGCGCGCGGCGCGGTCGGATCACTCTGCGTTAATTTTTGTACACACGGTCCTTCCGTCCGGCTTGCCGTGTGCCGCAAGGCAAGGGCGGTGGGGACGCCGTCTTTCTCTTCTCCGTGCCTCCGTGGCTCTGTGTGAGAAAAAAAGCTATCCACATCTACATTCCCGCGCACAACGCGGGCGGCGGACTTGCTAGTTTTTCCCTCTCCGTCCAGCAGAAACACAGGGGGAAACACCATCGCGCCAGACCATACGCTTATTCCAGTTCGCGAAGAACGGCGTCGCAGACTTCAAAGCCGCGAGGGGTCAGACGCCAGCGCGCCGCGCCAGTCTTCGTCGCAATTCCCTGCCGGCACAAACCTTCCAAGACCGTGCACCAACGTTCGCGGCGGGACGCCAGAACCGGATAGGCCGACAAGGCTTCATCCACGTCGAGTCCTTCCGCCAGGCGCAAGGCGAAAAGAACCCGTTCTAGCGCGTTTTCTTCCTCCGAAAGGGTCTCGCGCGTCTCTGCGAAACGCCGCCCGTCGAGAAGTGCTTCGTAGCGCCGCCTGTCTGAACGGTTCGTCCAACGCAGCCGCCCGACGCGCGAAGCCGCCGCAGGTCCGAGACCGAGGTAATCCGCACCGTGCCAGACGGCGAGGTTGTGGCGGCAGACGAATCCTGGTTTCGCGTAATTTGAGATTTCGTAACGGGTAAATCCCGCCGCTTCCAAATACGCTTGCGCCTGGACGAGCGCATCCATCGTCTCCGTTTCACCGGGGAGTTTGACCGCGCCCTCGGCGGCTTGTTTCGCCAGGGGCGTCCCGGATTCCAGCGTCAACGCATAGACCGAGAGATGCCGCAAGTCGAACCTGACGGCCTGTTCCAGCGTCTCCCGCCAGCTGGATTCCCCTACTCCCGGTAATCCCGCGATGAGGTCGATGCCGACATCGGCGAAACCGGCTTCGCGCGCCTCGCGCAACGCCGTAAAAACCTGCGCGGCATCGTGCCGCCGGCCCAAACTGCGCAACACCGCGTCATCAAAACTCTGCGCCCCGAAACTGAGCCGCGTCACCCCCAGACGCGAAAGAGTCGAAAAGAGACGCGGCGATGCGTCGGCGGGATTGACTTCGACCGTGAACTCCTCCAGTTCCGCAAGCGGGACAACGGACCGGATGGCGTCGAGCAACGCGGATACCCCGTCCGCGCCGAGGAGGGAGGGAGTGCCCCCGCCGAGGTACAACGTATGCGGCCGGATTTCAAGTCCGAATTCATCACGGACGCCGCGCAACTCGCGCGCAGGGAGCGCGGGATACCGCGAAAGAGAAAGCGCGTCTGCGGTTTCGGAATAAAAACCGCAGTACGCGCACTTTCCGTTGCAAAACGGTGTATGGATGTAAAGATGCCGGAGCACCTAGAACAGCCAGCTCAGTCCGAGGATGTAACGGGTGTCGAGATCGTCGCGACCGGACGCCGGTGTGGAATTGTAGGCGAGAATGACCTTGCCGTCGAGGGCGAGGCGGTCGGAGATCGGTGCCTGGAACCCGGCATCCGCGTTGATGAAGTACATGTCCAGACGCTCGAAGCTGGGAAGCCATTCCAGGTTGTGGTAGAGCTTCAGCTTGCTCCAGAGGGTCTTGTCGACATGGTACGCCAGGCGGCCCGCCATATAACGGCGCTCTTCGTTCGGACTGACGTACTTTTCATACGTCCAGCTCACACCGGCCTCGGTGTTGAGATTGAAGTCCGCTTCCTCGAACCACTGGTAACCGTAACCGGCACCGGGCGTGGCGCGGGCCTTCAAGTTGGCGATCAAGTCCTTCTCCCACTTCATCTGCGCGTAGACATAGTTCTTCTCGGTGAAGAAGTAGTCGGCCTGCCCCTTCAAGAACCAGTTGTTCGAGGTCTCCTTGTCCAGACCGTCAGTGCGCTGTTTCTCGTAGTAGTAGGCGCCGAGCGCACTCAGACGCAAATCCTCGGAACGGCGGGCCGCCTCGAAGCCGAGGTTGGCCGAGGAGGTTTCCGTATTGCCGCGGACGAACTGGGCGCCGGCGGTGACCTTTCCGGTCCACTTCACCTCAGGCGGGTTGACCTTCGCCATGTCGGAAAGGGCGACCTCTGTCTTGCCGAGCTTGACCTTGCCTTCCGTCGCGGATGGCGTCGCGGTTTCACTGATGACGCCGCCTTCCGGTCCCACGACAGTGATCGGCGCGTCCGTCTTGAAGGTTTTGATGTCGGCCATCTTGAGGTTGATGGTGCCGGCGACCTTGGAATCGAAAACCATCGTCCCGCCATCAACCGACTTCACGGTACCGGTCAGTTTGTCGCCGGACTTGAAGACGACCTCATCGGCCAGAACGGACGTGGCGCCGAACAAGGCGGCGACAGCAAACGTAACAACTACGATCTGTTTCATTTCGTTATTCTCCTTCTCCGAGCTGATCGGCGATCGAATCGTCCACGTCCATGTTGCTGTAGACGTCCTGGACATCCTCGTTTTCCTCGAGTGCGCCGATGAACTTGTTCACCGCCTTCGCAACGCTCACATCCGTCACATTGACGGTGGTAAGCGGCACGAGACCAACTTCGGAATTCTCCTGGTCGTAGGCAATGCCGGCGTCGGTGAGCGCCTGGCAGACCACGTAGAACTCTTTCGGGGCGGTCGTGACCGTGAAACCGTCGTCATCCGCAGTCATGTCATCCGCGCCCGCGTTCAAGGCGACTTCCATCACCTTGTCCTCTTCAAGCCCATCGGCCGCAGGGACGAGGATCGTGCCCTTGCGCTCGAAATTGCGGGAGACGGCACCGACCGTGGCGAAATCGGAACCGTTTTTCTTGAAAATGCTGCGGACTTCGGCGGCCGCACGGTTCTTGTTGCTGGTGGAAACGTTGACGACGAGGCCGACGCCGCCGGCCGCGTAACCCTCGTAGGTGATCTCTTCCACCACGTCGGCCGCGAGCTCGCCCGTACCTTTCTTGATGGCGCGGTCGATGTTCTCATTCGGCATGTTGACGGATTTGGCCTTTTCAAGCAGCGTACGGAGCGTGGGGTTGCTGCCGGGGTCCTTCCCGCCCGCCTTCACCACGACGGCGATTTCCTTCGCGATCTTCGAAAAGATCTTACCGCGCTTGGCATCCGCCGCGCCCTTCTTGTGCTTGATCGTCGACCATTTATTATGTCCGCTCATCTGTACCTTACCTTCCCACTACGCCTTCACCCGCAGGCATCGACTGCCCCAACAGGCTGGCGGGCGTTTCGCCGTTAAGTTCCTGAACCCAACCGTTGTCAAACCCGAACTCATCGACAGCAATCTGCAACAGTTCGAATTCCTCCTCGAAAAGCCCCCGGTTCCAAGGGGCTTTCCCCAACGCCTTGTACACCGGCGTGTATTGTGACATCACGCTGACGTGCAACTGCGTCCCGATGTTTTTCGCCAACCAAGCCAGGTTGTCCGTCACCTCCCGGACGTGTCCCGGAAGCGCCAGAAGCCGGCAGATGACGCCCCGCCGCGCAAGGCCGTCGCTGTCCAGCCGGAGCGGCCCCAGCCGCTCCCAAAACCAGAGCAGGGTCTCCCGCGCGCGCTCCACGTATGAAGCCGCGCCCGAAGCCTCCCGCGCCGTCTCGGCATCGGAATAGCGGAGGTCGCACAAGGCGACATCCACCAGATCCGGGTACGCATCCAACGTCCTGGTTAGCTCAAAACCGGACGTATTATACACAATCGGGAGGGAAATACCAGCACGAAGTAAAGGTTTTAATGCCTCCCTGATTTGGGGCAGCCAGGGGGTCGGGGAAACCAGGTCCCAGTTGTGGCAGCCGGCATCCGCCAGTTCGCGGAAAATCTCCGTCAGGCGGTCGATTCCGATGTCCTCGCCCTTCCCCTCCTGGCTCCACGGCCAGTTCTGGCAATAGAGGCATCCGAGCGTACAGTGCGAAAAGAACACCGTACCCGCACCGCGCGTCCCCGTGATCGGAGGTTCCTCCCCGAAGTGCGGCCCGTACCGGTAGACACGCGGCAACACGCCCGCCCGGCACCAACCAGTCGCGCCCCCCGCCCGGTCCGCGCCGCACTGGCGCGGGCAGAGGGAGCAATGCCGCAACACATCCTGTCCGCCCGAAGTTTCCATCAGTCCTGCTTCAATGACGCGCCGGTGCTGGCGTTGCCCACGAGTTTTGAATACCGGGAAAGCCAGCCGCCGAACGAGCGGGGCGTCCACGCGGGCTGCGAGGCGCGGCGCGCGGCGATCTCCGCCTCCGTCAACGCCGCGTTGAGCGTCCGCGCCGGGATGTCGATGTCGATCCGGTCGCCGTCGCGCAGCAGCCCGATCAAACCGCCTTCCTCCGCCTCAGGCGAAACGTGGCCGATGCACGCGCCGTGCGTCGCCCCGCTGAACCGCCCGTCCGTGATCAGCGCCACGGACTCGCCCAGCCCCGCGCCGATGATGTACGCCGTCGGAGCCAGCATCTCCTGCATTCCCGGACCGCCCTTCGGTCCCTCGTAACGGATGACCACGACATTGCCGGGTTTCACTTTGCCGCCCAGAATCCCCGCGCAGGCCTCTTCCTGCGAATCAAAACAGATTGCCGTCCCGCTGAACTTCATCATGTTCGCGGCGACGCCCGCCTTTTTCACCACGCTCCCCTTCTCTGCCAGATTACCCCACAACACGGCAAGACCGCCGTCCTGCGAATAGGCGTTTTCACGGGTACGGATTACGTCATCATCATGGAAGGAGGCGGCCTCGACCTCTTCGCGCAGCGTCCGCCCGCTCACCGTCGGCACGTCGAGATGCAACAGTCCCTCCACTTCGCCCACGCGCTTGAGGATCGCCATCACGCCACCCGCCCGGTTGACGTCTTCGACGTGATAGCCGCAGGAAGGCGCGACCTTACAGACGTTCGGGCAACGGGCGGAAAGCGCATTAATGCGGTCCATGTCGTAGGCGACGCCCGCCTCGCGCGCGATGGCCAGCGTGTGCAGGATTGTGTTCGTGCTGCCGCCCATCGCCATGTCCAGCGCGAACGCATTGTCGATCGAGTCCTGCGTGACGAGATCGCGCGGCAGCGGCCCGCCCGCCTTCGCCATCTCGACGGCGCGGAACGCCGCCTTTCGCCAGAGTTCCCTGCGGGCAGGATCCACGGCGGGTATCGTTCCGTTCCCGGGCAACGCCAGGCCGATCGCCTCGCAGAGACAGTTCATCGAGTTCGCGGTGAACATTCCCGAACAGGAGCCGCACCCCGGACAGGACGTCTCCTCGACCTTCGCCAGCTCTTCGTCGGTGATCTTCCCGACGTTACGCTGCGCGACCGCCTCGTAGATCGTGTTGAAATCGCTCGGTTTCCCGGTGAGCGGGTTCACCCCCGCCATCATCGGGCCGCCGCTGCAAAAGACGGCGGGGATATTGACGCGCAACGCGCCGAGGATCATGCCCGGCACGATCTTGTCGCAGTTCGGGATGCAGACAAGAGCGTCGAAACTGTGGGCCATCGCCATCGATTCGACACAGTCGGCGATCAGTTCGCGGCTCGGCAGGGAATACTTCATCCCCGTGTGTGCCATCGCAAGCCCGTCGCAGACGCCGATCGTGTTGAACTCGAACGGAACGCCGCCCGCCTCGCGGATACACTGCTTCACCCATTCGGAAACTTTGTTCAGGTGGCAGTGCCCGGGAATAATGTCCGTGTACGAATTACAGACACCGATGAACGGCTTCTTGAATTCGTCGCGCTTCAAGCCGAGCGCAAACAGCAGCCCGCGGTGGGGGGCGCGTTCCAACCCGCATTTAATCTGGTCACTTCTCATAGTGTTTCCCTTCGCGCCGTCTAGTCTACACCCCGCCTCTTCATGTGGCAATTGAAATAACTAACAATTCTGAAGTAGGAAAAGAGACACATCCACACGCGCCGCCGACAGGCCATATTCGTCGGCCGTTTTGCCCTCTCCAGGAATCCGGGATAGCGGAACGGACATCCCTTGAAGCGGTGACGGCGGGAGCTCGCCCCGGCACGTCCGCCGCCACCATCTGCCATACCTTCGCAGGCATCTTTTCGCACATGCAGTCCAGTCTCCGCATCTGTCTCTTCCTATCCGCGCAATCCTTCATAGTCGAAAAATGCCCCCGTCCAGCACACGTCGCAATCTTGGACTTTCGCCGTCACGTACCCCACACCCTTCATAATCAGCCGATTGCTGGACCGGGCGAACCGAGTCCATTCAACGTTCTCGATCTCCTGCACAACTATTGCCGTCTCGCGTCCGAGGGAATGAACATGTTTCTCGACCGACACCTTGCGGACACGTGTTTTGCCGTCGTACCGGATCCGGCTTACGAGTACGTTCCCCCAAGGGGCATAGTCTGCCTTGCCCTCCCCGGCTTCGCGTCAGCGGAACGCCTCTTTGTTTTTGATCGAATACTATTCCATCGCCGAACCGTCTGCCGGCTTGTACATAAACGGTTGGACGGGATGTATCGGCAATCCCAGCCTTTCCAGCGCCTTCGCATACGTCGCCATGGCGAGACTGCGCACCGCCGCACCGGGATGGACAAACACGACATCGTTGCACTAACGTACGTAGAAGCACCTCCCGTCAGACAATTTTTCAACCTCCCTGTCCGCCTCTGCCAACACAAGATACGCCAGTATGGGCGAGAACGTCCCGCCCTAGGGGCAGATCCGTGCGTACCGCGAATTCGTCTTCGTCGCATACACCGCCAGATACATCTTTAGAACCGATCCGGCGACATCGCCCCTTGCCCGCCTCGTGCCAGTGACACCGTACCGTCTCATGTGGAATGTTGTCGAAGAATTTCCAGATGCTGCACTCCGCCACAGAGAACGTTCCGGAACAGCGGCGTGGGTAGTGGGGCGAACTTTCCGGGTGAGCCGCCAGGCTAAGACATGCGGCTCGCCCCCGCCCCCTCCGGCGGACGCGACGGGGCGCGTCCCTCCCCGTAAGACAATGTTACCCTCAGCTGCATTCCCGCGCGGCGCGGGCGGCTGGCTTATCCGGGAGAGGATTATTTCATTTCGCCGATCTGTTTGAAATAGTCGGAGACCATTTCGCGGAATTCGGCGGGGGCTTCGTCTGGCATCGCCGAGACGGCTTCTTCCGCCGTCTCGGCGGCACTGGAAGCGCCCATGTCGATTCCGCTCACGCCGTTCTCCAGCGAGGTGTAGGTGCGTCTGAGCTCCTGTCGGATTTTTTTACTCAGCTCCTCGATCTTTTTCGGGGAGGCGTTCTGCTTTTTCAACAGTTCCCGCAACTGGCTCATGGCGACAACTTTCCCCAGCGTGAACGTCGGCAAGCCGTTTTTCTGGGCCTGGGCATACGTCACTTCGTAATTCCGAGTCAGCTGGCTCTCCGTCGTGGAACGGTTGGATTCTGGCACTTTCGAGTCCTGGCGTTTCGCGCCTTCCCCGCCTTCCATGCCCCGGTTCTGGGAATACCCTGAGTTCTTTCCGCCGCCCGTCGCGACCGCGTCGGTGTGGCCTTCCTCCTCCACGTCGCCGGATTGGCTGGAATCTTTCGTCCGGCGCTTGTCGATGTTTTTGTCGCCCTCGGCGATATGGGCGGTCCGCCCCATGAATTCGCCGTCCGACATCCCCTGCCGCCCGGTCTGCGAACGCCCGTCCTGGTCTTTGTGGTCCGGCGTCTGGTTCCCGGATTTCCCCGCCGCGCTGTAGTCCACGAATTCGCCTTCCTGTATCCCCCACCCCAGATCCGGGTTCGCCGCGCCCTGGTTGGTCACCGAATCGTCGGCTTCCTTGTCCAACTTTTCTTCCTGCTCCATGAGGTCGCCGATGATATCCTGAAGTTCTTCCGGCATGGTCACTTGACCGATGGCGGATTTCATCTCTTCCTTGTCGAAATTCTCGGTGTTCGCCTTGCGCGTGTCGGGTTGCGGGAAGAGGAAGGTCTCCATCTCGTCCGCCTTTTCCCCCGTCTTGGCAAGTTCGTCGAGGATAAAGTCTTCCTTCTGCAACCCGATCTCCGTCACGGCGTTCGTGCCGGAACCTTTTTCCTGCTTCATCTCTTCGTATGTCTGGAAGGTGTCGGTGACCAATTCGTTCACGGCATCCAGGTCGGGCAAGGACTGGAGGTCGGTCGCGACTTTCAACATCGCTTCCGCCATCTGTTCTTTCAATTCGGCGATCTCCTCCAGCGTGTCTTCGTCCAGTTTTTCCGACTTGTCCCCCTGCGAACCGGTCGCCCGCAAAGCATCCACGATTTTCGCCTGTACGTCCTTCAACTTCTTAATCGCGGCGGCGGCCTCCTTGATGGTCGCCCGCGCCTCCTGTTCCTGCACGGCGGCCGCGCCTTCGCGCTGTTCACGCAACATCGCCCGCAAATGTTCCAGATGATTGGTCACGGTGGCCTGCTGTCCGACGGCCTTGACGAATTCCGCGCGTTCGTCTGAGGACAGCGTCTCCGCGATCACGACCATCGTGTCGTGCAGCTTCAGTTCCGTCGCCTTCGCGGCGATCCGTTTCATGATTTCCGCGAATTCCGGGTCGCCGAGATCGAGTTTCGACTGGGCGTTGCAGTACCCGACCATCGCGTCGGCGTCCTGCGCGAGGTTGTCCTCGGTGTCGGCGAGCGCCTCCGGAAATTTGGACACATTGGCCGCGATGGCGCGCACCGTGGCGCGGAGGTTGGCGGTCTGGCCTTTTTGAAGCCCGTCGAGGATGGCGAGAAGCCCCGCCTGGGTCTGCGAGATTTCGCTTTTCTCCATACTTTTTTCGGCGAATCCCAACAAGTGCAACACTTTCTCTTGTGCGGCAACCGCTTTCGCGGCGTTCTCCGTCCGTGCGTCTGGGTTACCTTCGCATATACGAGCAAGGCAAGCCACCGCTTCAGGAAGAGGCCCCGCGACCGCCTTGCCGAGGGCGACGCGCGCGGAACCGAGCGCGGCGTCTTTCGTGCTGGCGAGTTTCGCCGCGTAGGCACGGATCTCCGTCTGCCGGGTCTGCACGGCCGTCCACGGGTCTTCATCGAACGAGGGGAGTTCGGCACGAAGCCGTGCCGTCGCGTCGCGCACCGATTTCTGTTTGGACAACAGTTCGCCGAGCGATTGTTTCGCCTCGGCACGGAACTGCGCGGTGGCGAAGACCTGGTTCGAGAAGGTCGTCATCTGGAAATTGACAAGCCGGCTCACCGTCCGCTGCGGAGGATCCGCCATGTCCGTGGCGACAATCCGCAACGCGGATTGCGTGTTGATGTCTTCCATCATCCCTGTCCACGTCTCCGCAAACTGTTTTGCGCCGTCCAACGTCCACTCCTTCAAAACCTCGCCCACCGCCGTCGGTTTTGCGCCTTTCGCCACACGCTCGACACGCACCTTTCCCAGCCCGTATTCATCGGACGCCTCGAACTGCAGCACGGGCGCGGCGCTCGGCGGGAGCGAAGCTTTCGTGTCTGCCGGGGAAACGATGGCCACCTCCGGACTCTTGTCTTCCACCAGGGTGAAACGGACGGGCATGCGCATCTCCATCCCGTAGGCGTCTTTGGCCTCAAGGGTGAAACCATCCCCCGCGGCAACCGTGAACGTCCCGACGCAGGCTTCGGCGGCGGGCGCGAGGACGGTGCGCGTCTCGCTGAAGACGAGCGAAGCCTCGGTCACGGGGCGGTTACAGGCGAGACGGACGGAAACCGTGGATTGAGCGGGAATACTAACGACGTTGGTAAGGGCGTCCAGCGTCCGCGCCGGAAGACCCGTGTAGGTTGGCGGGGTGACGGTTAACGCGACACGGACGGGTGCGAGCGGCGGAACGCTATCGACCGTGTACGTTTCCGTCGGATAGGCGTCTCCCACAAGGAAACGGTAACGGACTTTGGAGGCGACCTTCAACAGGCGATACGAAAACGCCTCTTCCTTGTCCGTCGCGGCAAACGTCCCGATGCGGATCGTGCTTTTCCTGTCGTCCTCCGGCAGGATCTCGACATCGACGGCCTGCCCCGAACGACCGGAAGCCCGCACAACGAGGTCGATCCCCCCGCCCTGCACGATGGTTTTGTTCCCCGGTTCGACGGCGAGGATGTTCACGAAGGTCGGAGGGGCAACTTTCGCGAAGGGGTTTACCACACGCTGCACGGCGATTCCCCACGCATTGTTGGCAAGGAAGAAGAACGGGACGGTGAAAACGAGCGCGACGGCAAGGACTGCCCCCCATCCCCGCCTGCGCAGTTTCCGGTTTTTGATTTCTGAAAGCGGCAGCGACGCGAACCCCGGAACCCCGCCTGAAAGGTAGGTGCGCAACCAAGGCGTCTTCTGCGACTCCCGTTCAAACAACACGCAATTGATCAAATGGTTGTCGAGCTGCGGGAATTTTCGTTCAAGGAACGCAGCGACGGCGGCGGGGGAGCGCCGACGGCCAAGCCGCCGGACGAGCAGCACCAGCGAAACGAGCACGCCGGTCGCCCAAGTGCCGGAAAGGAGAAAACGTCCGTACCCGCGCGGTCGCAGCCAAACGTCCAACGCCGTCAGGAGGGCGAACAGGGCAAGCGTCGCCGCGAGACAGAAGAGGAAAATCTCGAACGCCTGCCAGCGGTTGATCTTGCCGTTGATGCTTCCGAGTTCCTGTTCAAACTGCGACATGGCGCGCTCCCCGTTGTGAATAGCCTATCCGTCAACGGATGAATCCGGCGCGCGGCGAAGTAAACGGCCAGTAGACGAAGGTTGCCGGACCGAGCAGATTCGCTTCAGGAACTGGCCCCCAATACCGGCTATCGAAACTGTTGAACGAATTGTCGCCCATCGCGTAATACTGCGTGGGAGAAAGCGTGACCGAGGCTTCCTCGCTATCAAGCCCCTGCGCGTGGCGGCTTTCGCCACGCGGTGCTGGATTGAACCCCGCGTAGGCGGGGGCGTTCGGACGCGGGCTCTGCTTCGCCGCAATCTGCGCGATCCGCCCGGGGCCTTCGATACGTTTTCCGTCGGCGTACAGATAAGGCGGTTTGACTTGCAACGTTTCGTTGGGCAGGCCCATCATGCGCTTGATGTAGTGCGTGCCTTGTGCGAGATTGCCGATTCCCGTCGTCAGGAAGACCATCACGTCCCCGCGGCGCGGATGGCGGAAATTCCAGATCCAGCGATTCACGAAAACAAAGTCGCCCGAATGGACAATCCCGCACCAGAGTACATCCCCTTTCCGCACCGTGTCGCCATCCTGCAAACCGTTGTAGAGCGAGAATTCAAGGGTGTTGCGGTTCTGGCCCACGACATCGCTCGGAATGTAGTGCGGCTCGCCGCCGACAACCACGGCGATGTATCCGGGCTTGTCGCAACGCGGATGGATTTTTATCGTGCCGGACGCCTTCGCTTCCACGAGCGTGAAAGAATCGCCCGTGACCAGCCACTTGAAAAACTTCATCGGCTGGCGGTCCAGCAAGGTGCGGTTTTCCGGCGCGGCGGGCTCGGAATGAATCCCGTAGAGCGTGGGTTGCATCGACCCTGTCGGGATTTTGAACGGCTGGTAGAAATAGGCGCGGAACGCCATCGCCACACCGATGGCAACGACAAGTACGTCGAAATTCTCGCGGATCGCAGCATACGGCTGCGGCGGGAAGACGGCCTCGAGGCACTCGTCTAGCTGCGTGCCTTCTCGTTCCATCGCCTCCGCATCGCGCGACTTGTAGGCGGCGGCAGCGGAATTGATGCACAGGGTGAGTTCGTTCAAGTCACCCTCCTTGAGGATATCCTCGCGGCTCATGCGCAACGTCCGCGCGGAGTGAAGCAGTGACTTCAACTGTTTGCGGACCTTCCGATGTTTAAGGAATGTCAAAAAAGCATTCATACGTTTCCTTTCCCGTTAACGTTCGACGGGGAGCTTGTCCCCTTTCCCGAAAGGCGAGAGTTCGCGCAACTTCTTGATAACGCCGGGTACCGTCTGCAACACGTAGTCCACCTCGTCCTCCGTGTTGTAACGGCTCAGCGAAAAACGGATCGAGCCGTGGACGGCGGTAAAGGGGACGCCCATGGCGCGAATGACGTGCGACGGTTCGAGCGACCCCGAGGCGCAGGCGGAACCGGTCGAGACGCAGATGCCCAAATCGCTCAGGTGGTAGCAGACCGCTTCACCCTCGACATATTCAAAACTCATGTTCAGCGTGTTGGAAAGCCGGTTTCCGGCACCGCCATTGACACGCGCATCGGGGCAGGCCGCCAGCAGCCCCTTCTCAAGCTTGTCGCGCAGACGGCGTTCGCGCACGGCATCCTCAACCATCGTGGAGGCGGCGAGTTCGCAAGCCTTCGCAAGCCCTACGATGTACGGCACGTTCTCCGTGCCGCCGCGACGCCCGTTCTCCTGGTGGCCGCCGATCAGGTAGGTGCGCAACCGCGTCCCCTTGCGGAGATAGAAAATACCGATCCCCTTCGGCGCGTGGAGCTTATGCCCGGAGATCGAAAGCATGTCCACCGGCACGTCGCGCACGTCGATCGGAAGCTTGCCCGCGACCTGCACCGCGTCGGTATGCACCGTCGCCCCGGCCGCCTTGGCCATTTCCGCGATCCGCTTGACCGGGAAGAGCACGCCCGTCTCGTTGTTCGCCCACATGATTGTCACGAACTTCTTGCCGGGGGTCTCCAGGGCGCGCGCGTAGGCGTCCATGTCCAGATTGCCCTCCGAATCCACAGGAAGCTCGACGACCTTCGCCCCTTTTTCCCGGAGACGCCGGACCGGCCCGCTGACGGCAGGATGCTCGACGCACGAGGTGATCACCGTCATCCCCTGCGCCCCCATGATCTCCTCCGTCCCGTGGATCGCGTAGTTGTCGCTTTCTGTCCCGCAACTTGTGAACACGATTTCGGAGGGATCGGCATGCAGGAACGCGGCGACCTTCGCGCGCGCCTCGTCCACATCCCGCATGACCTTGCCGCCGAATTCGTGCATACTCGAGGGATTCCCGTAAAGCGGGCCGAAAAAAGGCAGCATCGCGTCCCGGACCTCAGGTGCGACACACGTCGTGGCATTGTTGTCGAAATAAATCGTACGCATGATTCCAACGTTCTCCTTGAAAACGCCCTCCATCTTACCACAAACCGGGAGGCTCTCCAAGCCTTTTCAGCGTGACTGTAGGTGTAAAAGTTGACGGGCAACAGGGACGTTGCTGTCCCTTCCCTCGGACGCGGCGGGGTACGGCCCGCGAAATGTTCCAAGAGGAAAGTCTGTCCGCATATACCGTTTGGGAGGGGTAACGTCCCTGCTACCCGCAAACTGTTTTCCGCTTTCCATTTCCACTTCCCCTATCCTCTGTGCCTCTGTCGGATTTACGCGGGCAATCAAATTCATATACATCCATTAATTCCATCCGGCACAATAAGTTATAGACAAGCCCACCGCCCGCGCTTCGCACGGGAATGTACATGAGGATAAGTGATCCAACTTAGCGGGGTTCGGACTCATACTCAGGGACGTGGCGTTCGCGGCGGGGTACGGGCGCGTCAAGGAACTGCGGACGCTCCTTGGCGGCGATGACGCGCCCTGGATAGCCACCGTCGTAGGCAACGGCTTCCACGCGAACGTGGACGGGGAGCACACAGACGACGACTTTTTCATGAACGACTTCTTTCACGCGGCGTAGCACCTCCACGCCCTGGTCGCCGAACCCGTGCGCAAGCCCGAGGACGCGGCATCCCCAGTTCGAGCGCCTGAAGGACCTCATGTGGAGCAAGGAGAGGGCGCGTAAGGATGTCGTGAAGACATTCGGACTCCCCGCGAAAGGGACGGAGGCCAGGAAGCAGTACGACTACCTCTGGGAGAGGCGCAGGTTCATGCGCTACGATGAGTGCAGGAAACTGCAACTTTTCATCGGTGCGGGCAAGATTCAGGCTGTTCGTGCCAATTACGGCGCGATAGGTGCGAATTCACTACCGGACGGACGAAGGCAGTGTGGCCTGCCCGATAGGGCGCGTTGTGGGAACAGGGGATTGTCGCCGCGCTCGCGCCGAACTTGGGGATACTTGGCGAATGCCGTGAAAAAATTAACACGGCTGTGGCTAGTCTATCTCGACTTGCAGACGAGTTCCAGTCTTGTCTTTCGCGGCGTCCACACGCACTTTCACGCCCGTCCTGATCAAGGGACGTCCCGCCCAGTAGACGGAAGCAACAGGCGTTGCCCCCATTTCGGGATTTTTCTTTGAAGAAAAGACTTTCCAAGCCGCCGTTTTTCTGGTAGAGTAACTTCCGTTTCTTACGCCAGTATAGCTCAGTTGGTAGAGCACGGGTTTTGTAAACCTGAGGTCGAGGGTCCGAGCCCCCCTGCTGGCTCCATTTTTTTATCGGATACTATAGCGGCAACCGCAATAGCTCTGGCGGTACAGGCCGTATTCGCGGGAAAGCTCCAGGGAATGGAGATACCCGTTTTTCTTTTTGAAGTCCTCTTCTAGGAAATGTTCGCCCCCCACTTCGCGTCCGATACCGAGAATCAACGGCGACGGCTTGTAAGGGCTGACCGTTAACGAAGTCGTAAACGCATCGAAACCAAGTGCCTCCATTTTTTTATACGTACGCGAAAGGTTGAAGCGGAAACAGCGGGCGCAACGGGGACCGCGTTCAGGGGCAGTCTCGAATCCTCTCGCGACCTCCTCTTCCCACGCCGCGTTGTCCGGTTCGTCCACAATCAGTTCCGTCTTGGTCGCGAGTGCCAGTTTTTCAACCCCCTCGCGCCGGCGGGCGAATTCTTCCGGTGGCCAGATGTTCGCGTTGGAGTAAAACATGGTAACCCTGTGTCCGAGCGTTTTCAACGCCCAGACGCAGTGGCTGGCGCAAGGCCCGCAGCAGGTATGCAACAAGACGTTCATGCGGTCATTTTCCCGTTCGGACATCGGGATTTTCGAAGCGGATTTCCGACCAGTCGCCAGCGACTTCATCCAGACGCACCGAACGAATGTAGCCGGTATCCGGTGGAAAGGTTACGACGACACGGCGGAGGAAAGAAGCGATCGCCCCTTTCGGCACGCAGACAACCGTGACGGCGTCCGCCTTTTCTTCCACTTCCAAACCGTACTCCCGCTCCATCTCGTCGAAGCGCCCGGAAAACCAGGCGAGCATCTGGCCGAGCGCCGCTTTCAGCGCGGAGTTGGACGCGGTATCGAACCGGACAGTGTTGCCGGTGGCCTCGTCCCACTGCGTCATCTTCGATCCCTCGAATGAAACCGTGTACCGGACGGGCGTCTCGACCTTCCAGACAAGCTTCTCCGTTGAGGTGTCGATTGAGAGCCGCCCAGTCAAGACCACTTCCCGCGTGAAAAGGCGCAGATGCTTGACCTGCGTGAACGCGCTCTCCACCGTCCGGATGGAGGCGAGATGTTCGCGAAGACGCGCAGGGACTTCTCCCGCGAACACGCTTCCCGCCAACGCAGCGAGAACCGCGGGCAAAAGAAAACGGCGTATGGTTCCCATGACGCAAACGGTTACTCCTGCGGAGGAGGCGGGGGCGGTTGTTGCGGACGGGCTTTGCGGATGATCAGCGGGTACCGCATCCGTAGCTTCTGGTCGAGGTGGACTTCCACCCAGTAGGTTCCCGACTGCGGGAACGTGAGGTTCATGAACATTTCCACCGTCGTGGCGATCTGCTGGTTCCCGGTCAAGTGGATCGGGACGGGATTCCCCTTGCAGATCGCCGTCACGCCGTCGGGGGCGACGATGCGGGACTCCTGGGTGAAGTCGCCCTCTCCCATGCACCAGCGGTTGATCAAGCAGATGCGCGGGTAGACCGGGTTCTGCTCCGGCACGACAAGACCGTCGAAAGTCCCGATCAAAATGAATTTCCCGTTGCGTTCCTGGCGGACATCGTCGCACAGCAGACTGGTTTGCAGATCCGGAATCATGGCATCTTTCTCCTTGTAAAAGAAACATCCCTTTTCATGCACGGCACACCGTTTCAGAGGTTGCGGCCGAGGCGAAAGGGAAAGCCCCCTGCCGCAAACAAAGAGGGGTCTACCATAGCAAAGGACGAGCGGTGAGACAATCAAATTCTCGGTTTGAAAAATCAGGACAAATGACTTGTCTTTCACCTAGCCCTGTGCGAGAATGATGGCGATGAAAGTGCTTTTCCTGTTTATCGACGGAGTTGGGCTACGCCCGCCCGCCCCCGATAATCCTGTACAACCTTCAGTGTGCCCGGTGCTTTGCGAGCAGATCGAGCGAAATTCGGTCGCAATCGACGCCTGTCTCGACGTCGCGGGGCTTCCTCAAAGCGCGACGGGGCAGGCAACGATGTTCACCGGCGTCAATGCCTCCCAATACATGGGGAGGCATTGCGAGGGGTTTCCCGGCCCGTCGCTGCGCAAGTTGATCGAAGAAGGGAACATCATGATGGAACTTTCCCGCAAAGGGCTACGCTGCCGTTTTGCCGACGCATACATGGTCGACAGCGTGGACGACCTGCGCGGACGCCGGTTCAAATCCGTCACCACCGTCATGGCCCTGACCCAGCCCGAGGTGATCTCCACGCAGGAAGACCTCAAGGACAACCTCGCCATCACGCACGACATCACGCGTGACAGCCTCCGCGACAAGGGGCACGACATCCAGACCATCACGCCGAAGGAAGCCGCCGAACACCTGGTGCAGGTCGCCCGCGCAAACGACTTCACCCTTTTCGAGTATTTTCAGACGGATCTCTCCGGCCATTCCTGCAACTACCTTCAGGCGGTCACTACCCTTCAGACACTCGACGCCTTTCTCGGTTGCGTTTTCCTGCTCTGTGAAGCCGCGAACATCCTCGTCATTCTGACGAGCGACCACGGAAACATTGAAGACATGGGCATCCGTACCCACACCCGCAACAAAGTCCCGCTAATCGCCGTCGGTCCGGGGGCCGATGAAATCAAAAACGGGGCGACCAGCCTGATCGACATCATGCCGCGTGTCACGCGCCTTATGGTTCCCGGTTACACTCCGCCTACCCGCAACGTCGCGCCGATCGATTGGAGCACCCGTTGAGTTCGGCTAGCTAGTAAGGGCCAAGGGTGCAAAGGTTAGGCGTTTCAATCAGAAACCGCGTGGCATCCGTTTCCATAAAAACTTGGAAGAAGCACAAAGCCTCCGGCTCGCCAGGGACGGCGCGTCTCAACCCGCCAACGAACGAGAAGGCGCGGGCGGCGGGCTTGCCTATAAATTCGATTGGCGACAACCGAAACAACTTGTAAAGACAACATCCTTCTTTTGCCGCGCAACAGCGCGGCGTTTTCATGACCGCGCATGGCTGTGCGCGGAAGAACCAAACGTTGTTTTCAAGTTGTTCATGTTGTTTGCAGAAACATTCCCGTGCGGAGCGCGGGCGGCGGGCGAACAACTAAACACCGGCGGGCTTGTAGCATTCCGCCTCTCCGGGGAAGACACCGTCCGCGACATCTTTGACGTAGGCGGCGAACGCGGCTTTCACCGTTTCACCGAGTTCGGCATAGCGTTTGACGAATTTCGGCGCGGCGGGAGTCAGCCCCAGCATATCCTGCATCACGAGGACCTGCGCGTCGCAGCAGGGCCCCGCCCCGATACCGATGGTCGGAATCGGAACCGCATCCGTGACCGCGCGAGCGACATCGGGCGGTACACATTCCAGCACAACGGTAAACGCGCCGGCATCCGCCATTCCGTGCGCCTCTTCGAGTAGTCGGTCTACCGCGGAACGGGTTTTCGCCTGGACTTTATAGCCACCGAAGACGTTGACTGACTGCGGCGTGAGGCCGAGGTGCGCACACACCGGGATTCCCGCTTTCACGCAAGCCGCCGTTAATTCGGGGTAGTACCCTTCCAGTTTCACGGCATCCGCGCCGCCTTCTTTCAGGAGTCGCCCCGCGTTCCTGAGTCCTTCTTCCAGCGAACACTGGTACGAAAGGAAAGGCATATCCGCCAAGACGAGGGCATGGGTCACCGCACCGCGAGCAACCGCCGCCGTGTGCGAAACCATGTCGTCCATCGTTACCGGGAGGGTGGACGAATATCCGAGCATCGTCATGCCAAGCGAATCTCCGACCAGAATGCTCTGTACACCGGCCTCGTCCGCAAGCCGGGCGAACGTGTAGTCGTACGCCGTCACACAGGAGAGTTTTTCCCGCCCCTTTGCTGCTTTGAACTTTTCCGTCGTCCAGGTTTTCATGCCTTTATCCTCCTTCATTCGCAAGTCAGTTCAGCAGCCTTCGTCACGGCTCAACCGGTTCAAGGATGAACCCGAAACGGTATTCACGTGTCGCGGGAAGCGTGTACTCCAAGTTTGAGCGCTCGTCGCCGTCACACCCGCCGGCAAGACCGGCCTGACCGTAATCCACGTTCAACACCCAGTTCCCCGTAGGAACCAGTTCATGCGGATGCGCCGCCTTCCGTACAGTCTCCATCGTGTACGGCGAAACCGAAAAGTTCAGACGAGGCTCGCCCGTCACGCGGATCCCCCTGCCCTTCGCGTCCGTAAAGGCCGCCCAGAAGACATCGCTCCGGTTTCCCGTCTCCTGCGGGCGGATATACGGGAAGAAAAAGTCCTGCGCGGGACAGGCGTACTTGCCGGAGAACGCACCGGACCGGCGGTCCACGTAATTCTCCTGAGGTCCGCGTCCGAGCCACGTTACGTTGGACAACTCAGGCGCAAGCTGCGTCGAGAATCCAATCCGCGGGAACGAAGGCAGGTTCTCCCCTTTCGGCTTCAAGGTCGCAAGGACGCGGATTTGACCGGCGTGATTGAACATATACACACACGTCGCCGTCGTCTCGCCCGCATCGGGATAGCGGACCGGAACGCGGATACTGAAGTTTCCGTCCACCTCCTTCCGTACGATGATTTCCCCGACGACAGGATTCTCCATCGCCTTCCTCCAGACGGCGCAACGCTCCTCCATCCCGTCCGCCCGGTCGGCATCCGTCGCCGCGCGCCAGAAATTCGGCGAGAGCGGGGCAATCAACCGTTCACGGTCGTCCCATTTCCACGATTCGATACACCCGCTCTTGCGGTTAACGCGGACACGGAACCGGCTTCCCGTCGCGACGAAAGCGTCCCCCTCTTCTTTCACTTCCAGGGGACGGCTACCCACCGCACCGCCCTCCTTCATGACGGTGATCGGCTCGGCCGGCACCACCACCTGGTCACGCGCGACAACTTCGCCTTTCGCCCAGCACTTCGATTTGCGAGTCGCCGAGAAGGTGAAGTTCCACGTGCTGATGCGGGCAATGTAATCCGGCCTGCGGACCATCGAGATCGTCAACGCGATTTCCCGTTTGTGCTGCGGCGGTATGTCGAGGCGGCCTAATTTTCCCTTGGCGATCACTTCGCCGTTTTCCTCGTAAGTCCAAGCGAAGTCGAACGCTTTCAGATTTGTGAAATAAGAGAGGTTCTCCACCATAAACTTCCCGTGCGCGACATCGACCGGCGTGACCCGGAAATCCTGATAGAGATAACGGACTTCATCGAGTTGCGGCGTGGGGCGCCGGTCGGGCTGGACAAGGCCGCAGCAATTGTAATTGCCGCTATTCGGGAAATCGCCGAAGTCGCCGCCATACGCCCAGAAATTCGTCGTTCCGCCGTACCGCACCTCGGTGGCGGGAATCGGCTTTGCCAGCGCCTGGTCGACGAAGTCCCGGATGAATCCGCCTTGGAGCGTCGCGTATTCGCGGAACGCCCGTACAGCATCGGAGAGCCGCCCGCAGGAATTGCCCATCGCACGGGCAAAGGTGCGGACGATAAGTGGACGGACGGCGTTCCGCCGCTCCCCATATGCCACGAGGTCGGAAACGCGCACCTCCCCGCGTCCGGGGCCGTCCTTCGGTCCATTGCGTTGATTCAGGACGGGGCGTCCGGGATCATGTCTCTTGAACCAGAAATCTGCTTGCGCGAAAAGATCCGAGTCCACGTTGTTTTCACTTCCGAGAGACCAAAGAATGACGGACGGATGGTTCTTGTCGCGTTCCAACATCCCGGTATCCCGGGAAATCGCCGCGTCCCGATAGCCGGGATCGACGAAGGGGTTGCGGGCGTTTTCCAGATGCGCCTCCAGGTTCGCCTCGTCCATCACATACAGTCCGTATTCGTCACAGAGGTCATACCAGCGGGGATCATTCGGATAACAGCCTGTCCGCACGGCGTTGATGTGATTCCGTTTCATCAACAGGATGTCTTCGCGCATACGTTCAACCGAAACGGCATAGCCGCCATAGGGATCGATTTCGGGACGGTTGACCCCCTTCAGGAGGACGGGCTGGCCATTGACGAGGAACGGGCCGTTCGAACATTGGACGGTGCGGAAGCCGACTCGTTGCGGAACGCTTTCCAGAACGCGTCCCTCGGCGTCGTGCAACGTCAGCACGAGCTGGTAGAGTTCCGGGGACTCCGCCGACCAGAGACGCGGCGACCGAATGGAGAGTGCGCAGGAGATGTTACGTCCTACGGAATGTGACGTTCCCCTCGCGACGCGCCCGCCGTTGAACGAGAACGGGCGCAACTCCGCCTCCACGCGGGCCGGTGCATCCCGGTTCAGTTCCGCTTCAAAACGCAACGTCCAGTTTCCGTCAAACTTTCCTTCCTCCTCCGGCTCGGTATGGACAAAAAGATCCCGGATCCGCAACGCGGGGCGATGCGTCAGGTAGACCGGACGGTAAAGGCCGGAAAGATGCCAGCCATCCTGTTCCTCCAGGTACGTCGCATCGGTCACCCGGTAGCAGGCTACCGCCAGCGTGTTTTCCCCTTCGCAAAGAAAACGGGAAACCGGAAACACGGCACCGAGGCGACCGTCTTCCGCATATCCGGCGCGGTTTCCGTTGACAAACACCTCTATCGCGGACGCGAAACCGTCGAAGTGCAGGAAAACCTCGCCCTCTTCCCGCCAGTCATCCGGCAAGGTGAAGGTACGGCGATAGCGCCCGACGGCGTTGCGCTCGGCGAACATCGTGAAATTGGTCGCGGGGGCGCGCGTCACAAAAGGCGGATCATCCTTGAGGTAACGCCCGCCGGCCACGTAGAGCGGCGTGCCCCACCCCTGTAGCTCCTGACAGCCGGGGACGCGGATCGTGCCCCACCCGGAGATGTCGAAAGAGGGCGTTTCGAAGGGACCGGGGGAATGGTTCGTGTCCGGCGACCAATGGAAGGCCCAGTTGCCGTCGAGCGAAATGAACGAGGGAGAATCCTCGCGCGCCCCGGCACGCCGGGCGAGACGCGCCGTGGGGAACGACCACAACGTTGCGGCGGCAGCCTCCGTGCCGACGCGGTAGACGAGCGGGTTTTCCCAGTCGGGGAGCGCATCAAAACGGCGGGGATCGTAGGTGGAGGCGGGTTTCACATCGCCGATCGCCTCCATCGTGGTCAACACCCAGTTTCCCTGGCAAGTCCCCTGCCCCCTTGTGCGCAACTGGAAGAGAGGATGCCCAGCCAACGAGACGTCAAACGGTTTGGGGCGTTCGCCCGCACGCATGGGACCGCTTGTCCAGATTTGTTTGCCGTCCGCGAGAATGGAAAAGGCGAGCACGCCGGAGGTTCCGTCTTCCACGCCGCACTGGCCGGCGAACCTGCGCGCGTCGGCGCGGATCAGGAAGAGATCGGCGTCTCCTTTAAACCCAAGCCCCTCTACATAGGTTTTCCCCGCGATATGGAACGGACCTTCGGCGGCGGCGTCGGAAGGGTGCAGGAAATGGCGGTCCAGGCGCGAGAGCCAGACGTAGCGGAACGGTTTCGCGTCAAGCGCCTCTGGTTTTTTTTTGCCGTCACACAGGAACCGCGCCTCCAACCAGTCCGCGTAGCATCCCTTGCTGTTCCCCTCCGTCCCGGAGACGACACGCAGCACCAGCTCGCGCCAGGGAGCCGTATCGACCTCGACCGGAAGCGGCTTGTCGCCGCGGGCAAGCGGCGGGCTTTCCCAAAGAAGCCGGCCGTCGCCGACGACTTGGAAAACCACGCGGGCGGAAGGGACGTCCGACGTATCGTCCATCGCGCAGAGCGCCTTGAAACGCTTCGCGCCGTTCAAGCGGACAAAAAGTTCGGAAGGCGCGCATACCGCCATCCCCGCCTCGTATTCCTTCCCTGCCGTTTTGAGACGGCGACCGAAAAGGTTGAAGTCGCGGGCGGGTTCCTTCTCCTCCTGCCGCGCCTTGGAAATGTCGAGATCGCCGATCGGGATCTCTGCCGCAAACAGCGGGAAGACGGCCAAAGCCGCCAGAAACAAGCCAGTACGGTACACGATACGCCCTACTCCGTCGCGAACGCGCGGTTTAAAATCTCGCGAGCCTTGGCATCGCGGTTCTTACGTCCGGCGGGCGCGGACCAGGGACCTGCGCCTAGGACGTAGACAATCACACGGCGGTCGCCGCGTTTCGCGGTGACGGCAATCGACCAGCCCGCCGTCGCGGTGAAGCCCGTCTTGAACCCGTCGCAGCCGGGAGTCCCGTCCTTCAAGAACGGGTTATGCGTCCGCATGTCGAACGGATGTTTCGTCCCCGCACGGAACTGGCGGTAAGAGGCCGAAGTATACCGGAAGATCGACGGATGCAGGCAGAGTTCACGGCAGAGGATGGACATATCGCGCGCCGTCGAGACGTCCGGGCGCTGCCCCTCTTTGACGTTCGGCGGCAACCCGTGAACACTCTGAAAACGGGTGTTCTTCATGCCCAGCCCCTCCGCACGCTTGTTCATGAGTGCGACAAACTCTTCACACGACCCTGCGCAATGTTCCGCAATCGCGACCGCCGCGTCGTTCGCGGACTGGATCATCAACGCATACAGGAGGTCTTCCAGCGGGAAACTCTCCTTCGGATCGAGGTAGACCTGCGAGCCGCCGGTCTTGTAAGCACGAGCGGAAACGGAACAAACGTCGTTCGTGTGCACCTTCCCCGACTCGATCATGTCCGTGACGACCAGGAGCGTCATCAGTTTCAACGTGCTGGCGGGATATCCGGGGGTGTCGGCGTTGTCCTCGAAGAGGACGCGGCCTGTGTCGGCATCGACGGCGATCGCCCCGATGTAGGGAATCTTCCCGATATACCCCTTCGGAGGCTGGGCCACGGCAGTCTTGGAAGGTTGGGCATTTTTGGCGGCCGCCTTTTTAGTGGTCGCGCCTTTCGTGACCGCCGTTTTTGTCGCGGCTTTCGACGAATTCCGTTTCGTGGATGTTTTCGCAGCAGCGAAGACAGTAGAGACGCACAAGAGTGCACAGACAACCAACATCAAACGTTTCATAAAGTTCCCTTCGTGAATAAACACGCAGTCAGTAAACCACGTTTCGACCGAAAAGGAAAGCAAATAACGAAAATTTGTCGGGGTGAAATCAAAACAGGACTTGTTGTAGTTGTCAAAACAGGACTCTGTCTTTCGGTGTCATTGAGGTGCCTGGCGTACCACTGGCATAGCCGGAGGGGAAGGGGCGGGAGCGTCCCCGAAGGG
>JAGCVN010000133.1 GCA_017962315.1 Kiritimatiellia bacterium | reverse complement strand
GCAGGCTTCCGGTGCGACGGAGACCGCCCGTGCCGTCCGCGACTACCTGGCGGAACGGCTCGATGTCCCGAGCGGGGCGTCGCTTACGCCGGGCGATGCTGTCCGGCTGCTTTCCGGGAACGGTTGTCCCCCTGACGCGGCGCAGGCGTGCGGCGACGCGCTGGCCCGTCTCGACGAAGCCCTCTACCGTCCGGACAACGCCGTGGATATCCAGGCCGAGAAGACGGGAATCCGCGACCTCCTTCCGCGTCTCGACGCCGCCCTCGGCGCCCGCCGCAAACGGAACGGCGCGGGACTCCTGCTAGCCCTGCTGCTGGTTCCGTGTGCCGTGGTGGCCGCCTCGCCCTCCATTTCCGATTCCGTGCGCCCGTTCCTCTGGAACCAGGCGCGGGCGCAGTCCGTGGCGGCCGCTTCCCCGGCGGAGTTCCTGAAAGCGGCCGAGACCTACAACCGCCTTGTGGCGGACGGGGCGCGGAACGGGCCGCTCTTCCTCAATCTCGGGAACACGCTGCTCATGGCCGGTGACGGCGTGAACGCGGCGGCCGCCTTCGCCCGCGCCGAACGGTATCTCGGAGCCAACGCGGAGACGCGCCGGGGAATCGCCGGGGCGTTGGCGTTGCAGAGCGGGAACGGACACGCGGAACTGCCTTGGACGAGGGCGGCGTTCTTCTGGCATTACGAGCTTCCCTGTTCCGTCCGCGTGGTTGTCGCGCTGGCCGGCTGGTCGCTTCTCTGGCTGGGCGTCGCCCTGCTTCTCCGTGAACGACGAAAAGGGAAACACGGGTTGCTTGCCTCGTTCGCCGGGACGTGCCTGGCGATGGGGGCGCTGGTCTGCGTGACGTTCACGGCTTCGGTCGTGCTGACCGCCGCACAGGAACGGCACGACGACGCGACGTGGGGGGCGCGTGTCTTGGAATCCATCTCGCCGGAGGAGGCCGCGTCATGAAACGGTTTGTCTTGTTTTTCTTTCTTCCCATGCTCGCTTCCGTCGCGTTGGCGGAGGGGATCCTTTCCGGGCGTATCTACACGGAGCCAGCGAAGCTCTACGTCAACCAGCCGTTCAAGTTGCGGTTCGAGTTCACCCTTCCGCAGAACGGGGAATTGCAGGACCCGCAGCTCAGCGGGCTTCCGAAAAATATCGCATCTTGGAAGATGGGAAGTCTGGAGGTCGTTTCGCAGCGTTCCCGCATAGACAACGGCAAGGCTGTGAAAGTCGTGACGGTCGAAGCCCCCGCCCGTTTCCTTAAGCCCACGACGCAGTTGTTCGTCGTACGGTTGAACGGCATGTTGCTGGAACGGAGGCAGACCGGGTTCTTCACGCGCTGGCAGGGATTCCCTGCGTCTTTTACCTTCCCGACCGTCACACTCAAGGCGTTACCCCTTCCCGTCGGTGCGCCGCCTGGATTCCAAGGCGCGATCGGGCGGTTTTCGCTGACGGGCAAGGCGGTCCCTTCCGAAGTGCGTCCGGGCGACCTCGTGACGCTCACGCTGGAACTGCGTGGGAAAGGGGATATGGGGGAAAAGCCGTCGTTCGCGCCGCCGCCGGATCCCGCGTTCAAGACGTATCCGGTGAAAGAGACCGCGCGCGGGGAGGGACGCCTCGCCACGAGTCAGGTGTGGATTCCCGGTGGAACGAACGCGGTGCAGATCGGCGAAGCCAGGTTCTGTTATTTCAATCCCGAAAGCGGCCGCTATGAAACCGCGAAAGCGGGACCGTTCAGGCTCGTCTTCGTGGACAAACCGGTCTCGGTGACGAATGAGGTCGTCCGCGTCCTTGCGCCGGAGTCTGTCTCGCCGGATACGGGACTTGATACGGCGGCCGTCAAACTCGCCGAGGTCAACACGTCATTGGAACGTCTTCTTCCCTTGATCCTCGCGTCGGCCGCGCTGGCGGTGGCGTTATTTGTGCTTTTCGCGCTCTTCGGTTCCCATCCGCGTCTGGCCGTTGCCGCCGCACTGGCGGTCGCGGGGGCGGGCGTTGCCTCCGCGTTGCTGCTGGGACGCGTCGAAGCGGCGGCACGGCACACGCTCGCAGAGCCGGCGGAAATCCGCTTTGCGCCGTCGCCCCGCGCCGTCCGACTCTTTGCGCTTCCGGCGGGGGCGAGCTACACCGTGCTGGAGACCGCCGGTGGCTGGACGCGGATTGACAGCGGCGGGCGTCGCGGCTGGCTGCCGCCCCAAGAAAAGGCGGCTCCGTGATCAAGCTCTGCACAGTCTGGGTTACGCGCGGCGCAGACGGGAAAGTCGCGTTCGACACCTTCAAGCCGGAGGACGGCGAAACGGGTGACACCGTCATCCTCGCGAATGAAACCTTCGCCTTCAACAAGTTGACCGATGCCGTCGTGCCGGTGATCGACCTTTGTCGGCTTGCGTATCCATTGAATCCGCGCGAGAATGTAGCCATGTGGCTGGAAGGGGGAGAGGCGCCTTCCGGGGAAGCGCTGTACAGGCTCTGGAAAAAACTGGAGGAGCATCTGCTCGCCTATCCGGTCTGGGCGCTTGAAGTCTTGGCGCAACTGTACCGCGACTTGGAAGAACGCGGACTCTGCCTCCTTTTCAGCGACCTTTCTGGGCGGGTGGAAGGACGGCACCCCCGGAAATACGCCAGGGAGGACGCGAAACGCGGCGTGATCGACTGGCGCACGTCGTTCCCGGTGCGGAACGTGATGCGCCACGCGGGACGGAAACTGCCCACGCTTGAAGACTGTACACCTCTCGACCCCGTCACGACGGCGGGGTATTTCGAGACGGGGGGGGCGTTCGCGCGGTTGATGCCGGGGTATGAATCGCGCAAAGGCCAGGTCGAAATGGCGCGCGCCGTCGCCGATGCCTTCAACAGCGGCAAGCACCTGCTGGTGGAAGCGGGGACGGGCGTCGGGAAAAGTCTCGCGTATCTCGTCCCGGCGGCTTCATGGGCGTTGCTGAACGACGTGCCGGTCGTGGTCAGCACCAACACACGCAACCTGCAGACTCAGCTGGTCGAAAAAGACCTTCCGCTGGTTCGCAAGGCGTTGGACGAGGCAGTGGGAGGGGACGAAGGAACCGTCCCGTTGCGGACCGCGCTGCTCAAGGGCCGGTCCAACTACCTCTGCCTCCGCCGGTTCGCGGACTTGGCGGAACAGAGCGTGTATGAGCTGGAGCGACCGGAATTGAGGCAGTTCGCCGAGACGGTCGCCTGGGCGTGCCAGACCAACGACGGCGACCTCGACCAGTTTGCGGGGGGGGGACGATCCGACGCGCAGTTCCTGTCGCGCCTGACCTCGACAGGCGAGGAATGTCCCGGACGTTCCTGTCCGCACTACTACCGCTGTTTCCTGCAAAAGGCGCGTGCCGTCGCCTCGAATGCGCATATCGTCGTCGCCAACCACGCGCTGGTCTTCGCCGAGGCGCAGATGCCCGGCAGCATCCTCCCGCCGCACGCGCAGATCGTGTTCGATGAAGCGCATAATCTGGAGGAGGCGGCGACGAACCACTTGAAGATCGAACTCTCGATGAACGGCGTGTCGCGGATGTTGCGCCGCATGGGGAAAGTCAAGTCATCGCGCCGCGACGGGATGCTGGAGCGCATGGAACGGTATGTTCTGCGCACCAGCAACCTGTTGCCGTCCGACGAGGCGCGCCAGGCGTTTGCGGAGGCGGTCCGTATGGCGAAACGCGCGCTCGACCGGATCCGGGCGAAGGCGGAATCTTTTTTCAAGACGGCGGAACACTTGATTGCCGAAGGGGGGGACGCCGTCCGTTTCCGTTGCGTGCCCAACGGGGAACAGGCGCCTGAGGGGGGCGGTTACGAACGGCAGAGTTTCCGGGGGGGGAGGTTCCTCGCCCTTTCGGAGCTGGAGTGGGACGAGCGTGAGGCCGAGGCGTCCAAAACCGCGCTGCTCGATGCCGTGGCTTCGTGCGCGACCGCCTTCACCGCCATCGTCGCCGTTCTGGATGCCCCGCGTCAAGCAGGGGAACTGCCTTTGTACGCCGACCAGGCGGTACTGCTGGAGGGAGCGCTCAAGACGTTTCAGGAATTCGCGTTCAACGTGGCTTTCGTGTTCGCGGCGAACGTTGACAGTTACGTGTTCTGGGCAGAGCGGGAAACGTTCTCCGGTCATGGCAAGCACGGTGGCGTCCGGCTGAACGCCGCGCCGTTGAGCATCGGGGAATCGCTGAAAAAGCTGTTGTTTGAAACGAAATCCTCCGTGGTCATGTGTTCGGCGACGTTGCGGGTGGGCGGAAGCTTCTCGTACATCGGGAGACGCCTTGGACTCGGCCTGATCGACCAGGAACGCATCTCGACGTGCCTTGCGGAAAGCCCGTTCAACTACCTGACCCAGTGCCGCGTCCTCGCAACCGACTTCATGCCGGAACCGAAAGGCACGTCGTCGGCGGGGATGTATTCCGAACAGCTCAGCGCGTTGATGGCGGACTTGTTCCCGTTGACGCGCGGACGCGCGATGGGGCTGTTCACCAGCTATGAAATGATGCGCCAGGTTGCAGGGTTGCTGGAAGTCCCGCTGTCGGATGCTGGAATCCGGCTGTTGGTCCACAACGTGGACGGGACGCGCGACCGGATCACGCGGCTGTTCCGGGAGGGGAACGGGGCGAGCGTCCTCTTCGGCGTCCACTCCTTCTGGGAGGGCGTGGATGTCGCGGGGGAGGCGCTGAGCTGCGTCGTCCTTGCCCGACTGCCTTTCGGCGCGTTGGGCGATCCCGTTTTCGAGGCCCGTTGCGAGCAGATCGACCAAGCGGGGGGGAGTTCGTTTCGCGAACTTTCGCTACCCCAGGCGGTGATCCGTTTCCGGCAGGGGTTCGGTCGGCTGATCCGCACGAAGTCCGACCGGGGCGTGGTCGTCATTGCAGATCCGCGCATTATCCGTGCGGGATACGGCGCGGTGTTCCGCAAAAGCCTGCCCTGTCCCGTGGCCAAGGTTTCCGACCGCGAAACCCTCTTGCGGGAGGTGCGCGACTTTTTCAACCCCTGACGTCCGGGAACCGTCCGGGGGAAAAACGTCCCCGTTGCTCCCGGACGGATCAAATCAACACATTTAGGGTTGACCGATTGGATGGGATAGGGGATACTAGAAACCAAACGTTTTCACGAGGATTTTATGATGCTACATGGTACGTTTACAGCTTTGGTGACGCCGTTCAACGCAGACGGCAGCGTGGACTACGGGGCTTTCCGGAGTCTCGTTGAGTGGCAGGTCGAAAGCGGTGTGGAGGGGGTCGTTCCCGTCGGTACCTCCGGCGAGTCCCCCACGCTCGATGTGAAGGAACACCTCAAGGTGATCGAGGCGACGGTCGAGGCGGTCGCCGGCCGGGCGAAGGTGATTGCCGGGACGGGCGCGAATTCGACCGCCGAGGCGATCGCGTTGACGCGAGAGGTCAAGGATGTCGGCGTGGATGCCAGTTTACAGGTGACGCCGTACTACAACAAGCCGAATGCGGAGGGGTTGTTCCGGCATTTCTCCGCCGTGGCCGAGATCGGTGTGCCGGTGGTCCTTTACAATGTGCCGGGGCGTTCCGGCAGGGAGATTCCGCTGGACGTGGTCGCCCGCCTGTCGGCGAATCCGAATGTCGCGGCGATCAAGGAGGCAGGCGGGAGCGTCGACCGTGTCAGCGCGATCCGCGAAATATGCGATATGCCGGTCCTTTCGGGCGACGACAACCTCGCCCTGCCGATGATCAGCGTCGGCGCGCAGGGCGTGATCAGCGTGGTCTCGAACGTGATCCCCGCCGCGTTCTCCTCGTTCATCCGCGCCGCGCTCGCCGGGAAAATGACGGAGGCTTCCCTGTTCCACGCGCGGTATTACACGCTGTTCAAGAGCATGTTTCTGGATACGAACCCGATTTGCGTGAAAACCGCGCTGGCGATGATGGGGCGCGTCGGGCCGGCCTTCCGTCTTCCGCTCTGTGAACCGACGGAGGCAGTCGCCGCGAAGTTGCGCGCAACCCTGGAGGCGTATGGTCTGGTGAAGAAGGAGGGCGCGGAATGAACGTGGCGATTTTGGGCGCTGCAGGCCGGATGGGGCAGACGCTGTTGCGGTTTGCCGCGCAACTCCCCGATTGCGAGGTCGTGGCGGCGGTTGAACGCGCCGACCTCCCGTGCATCGGCGGGCCGGTAAAGCTCGACGGGCTTCCCGACGGGCTGGCGTACACGGCGGAATGGCCGGATGTGGCGGACACGGTGATCGATTTTTCGTTCCACGCGACCGTGCCGGCGAGTATCGCGAAGGCTGCGGAACGCGGGCAGGTTTACGTGCTCGGCACGACCGGGTTGACGGACGAAGAACAAGGTGCCGTCCGGAAGGCGGCGGAAAAGATCCCCGTCGTCTGGAGTTCGAACATGAGTCCCGGCGTGAACCTGTTGCTGGAGCTGGTGCGCCGTTCGGCCGCCACGCTGGGCGTGGATTACGACATCGAAATCACCGAGGCGCACCACCGCC
This sequence comes from Kiritimatiellia bacterium, assembly GCA_017962315.1. Classification (GTDB taxonomy): domain Bacteria; phylum Verrucomicrobiota; class Kiritimatiellia; order RFP12; family UBA1067; genus RGIG8368. Next base: position 4,075 of record JAGCVN010000133.1, on the reverse strand, counting down.
TGAAGAAAGACGCACCGAGCGGAACGGCGATCATGCTGGCGCAGGCGGCGGCGGCGGGGCGCGGCGTCGAGTTGCGAGACGTCGCGTGCTACGGGCGCGAGGGGATTGTCGGCGAACGCCCCGTCGGCGAGATCGGGATACACGCCATCCGTGGCGGTTCGGTCGTCGGCGACCACACGGTCATGTTTATGGCGAACGAGGAGCGTGTCGAACTCACGCACAAGGCGGGCGACCGTTCGGTCTTCGCCAAGGGCGCGTTCGCGGCGGCGGCCTGGTTGCAGGGACGCGCGGCGGGGCTTTACTCCATGCGCCATGTCCTTGGTTTCGAAGAGGTTCGGGGGTAAGCGGATGGATCCGACGGCAGAGAATGGGATGACGACGGACGTAATCCTCTCGCTGGGGAGCAACCAGGGCGACCGTGCGGCGTGGCTCGCGTTCGGTGTCCGCGTGCTGGCGGCGCATCCGTGCATCCGCCTGACCGACACCTCTCCCGTCTACAAGACGGAGCCGGTCGAGGTTCCGAACGCCTACGCCAAGGCCTGGTATTTCAACCAGATCGTGATCTGCGAGACGGATCTGGATGTGCAGACGTTCTCCGCGTTCATGCACCGTATCGAGCAGGATGCCGGACGCCAGCGGGGCGACACCCTGAATCTCCCGCGCACACTGGACATCGATTTGATCGCGTTCGGCGGCGTATGCATGGAGACTCCCGACCTGACGGTACCGCACCCGCGTGCGAAACAGCGTCGGTTCGTGTTGCAGCCGCTGGCCGATCTGCGTCCAGACTACCGTTTCCCGGGAGATGGCGAGTGTGTCTGCGAGATACTGGCGAAACTCCCGGCGCATCCGGAGGCTTTCCTTGTGGATGCGCATCTAGAACGAACGAAGGAGTCGGCAAAATGGAACTATCCCTTCTGATTAACCGGTTCGATGTGCAGGGGCACCTCGTCGTCATCAACCCGATGGGAGAGGGGAACGTAAACGACACGTTCCTCGCCGTCTGCCGGAACACATTCGATGAACACCAGGTGGTCCTTCAACGGATCAACCGAAACGTCTTCCCGGATCCGTACGCCATCATGCAGAACCTGCGCCGGCTCACGGCGCACGCCCATCCGAAACTGGCGGCGGAGGAGGCGGCGAACGCCGACCGGATTTGGCAGATGCCGATGATCGTCCAGACGAAGGACGGGAAAGATTTCTTCACCGATGAGAACGGCGATGTCTGGCGGATCATCACGAGAATCCCTTCCGCCACGGCGTTCAACTCCGCGCAGGGGACGGAACACGCGCTTGAGTGCGGCGCGGTGCTGGGGCATTTCCACTGGCTGGTTTCCGACCTCCCTCCGGAACAGATGCGGGAGCCGATCCCGGACTTCCACGTCACGCCCGTCTACCTGCAAAAGTACGACGAAGTCCTGCGCGATTCGCCGAGTGCGCGCGAACGCATCGGCACGTCGATGGAGGCCCGGCGACTTTCCATTTTCATCGAACAGCGCCGCGAGTTCGCCTTTACCCTTTGTCGCGCGCTTGAACGCGGCGATCTGAAACTCCGCATGATGCACGGCGACCCGAAGGTGAACAACATCATGATCGACAACTTCACCGGCAAGGGTACGGCGATGATCGACCTTGACACGGTCGGTCCCGGTCTGGTCCACTACGATTTCGGGGATGCCCTCCGTTCCATCTGTAACCACGCCGGCGAAGAGGAGCTGAACCTGTCCAAGGTCACGTTCGACATGGATCTCTGCGAGGCGTTTTGCAAAGGCTACCTGCGCGAGGCGCGGGAGTTTCTGACTGAAGCCGACCGCGCCTATCTGTTCGACGCGATCCGGTTGATTTCGTTCGAGCTTGGGCTTCGCTTTTTCCAGGATTACCTGGCGGGAAATGTCTACTTCAAGACGCACGAGCCGGAACAGAACCTGAATCGTGCGCGGGTACAATTCCGTTTGTGCGAGTCGATCGAGTCGAAGGAACGGATGATTCGCGGACTTTTAGAGAAGCTGTGAGATGTTGGTGTGGATGCGAAGAGGAAGGAGAGAGGATGGGAAAGCCTTCAAAACAGGAAGCGTGTGCCGGCAAGATCGCGTCGCTCAAACGCGAACTCGATTCGCTGGAAGCCTGCCTATTGCGTGTCCGGGAACAGCTGAACGGTCTGGAGTCCGCGTTTGCGCCGGAAACCCCGATGCAGATTTTCCTTTTCCAGGAGTTTGAGTTCCGGGGGAAGAACTACTACGGTAGCGCGATTCCGTCGAGCGACGGGTTTGTCGTCCGGAAGGGATCGCTCTCCGTGCGGAAATGGTCGGAGTCGCTGCATCCCCGCGTCCGCACGATGGGCGGGAAATTGCTCGAAGAAGGGGTTGTCGACGGGGACGGGAAGTTCACACGGGACTATGTGTTTTCGAGCGCGACCTTCGCGGCGCAGATCCTGTGCGGTTATTCCGTCTCCGGCCCGAAGGTCTGGAAGATGGGCGATGTCAGCTACGGGGAGTACAAGAAAGGTCTTGTCGAAGATTGAATGGTCAAGGAGCTTGATGAGGATGAAAACCATGATACGTTTCTTTTTGATTCTGCTTTCCCTTTGCCTCTGCCTTGCGGGATGCCGGCAGCGGGACGAGCGCGAAATGACGGTGAAGATTCCCGGTGTTTCGTCCGAGGAGGATCGCGCGGCGGTGCGCGGGGCGTTGCGTCCGCTCGGCGGTGTCGTACACGACTCCCTTGTGTTCGATGAAGCCGCGCACACGTTGCGCCTCCGTTACGATTCGATGCAGGTTGCCCATAAGAACATCGAGATCGCCATTGCCGAAGCGGGGTTCGACGCGAACGAAATCAAGGCGTTGAAAAAAGAGGGGAAGTAGCCCGTGCCATGAACGACGAAGTGGAGGCATTTCTCGACCACATCGTCTACGAGAACGGCGAGTCGGCGAACACCCGTGACGCCTATGCGTCCGACCTTGCCTTTTTCATGGAGTACCTTTCCCGCATCGGGTGCAAGAACGTCTCCGAGGTGACTCGCGACGATATTGTCGGCTTTCTGGATGAAGAAGGGCGGGGCGGTTTGCGCGATGCTACGCGCCAGCGGCGGCTTGTCGCCATCCGGATGTTTTTCGCGTTCCTCGCGGAGAACGGGAAACTCCGCGTGAACGTCGCCGAGGCGATGCCCTCCATCCGGAAAGGGCGCGTCCTCCCTCGTGTCCTGACCGAGACGGAAATCCGCGATCTGCTGGAATCCATCGACGGGACGCGCCCCTACGACCTCCGCGACCGCGCACTGCTGGAACTGTTGTACGCCTGCGGATTGCGCGTCTCCGAAGTGGCGGGAGTCGCCCTCGGGGATTTTGATGCGGAAGGCGGACTGCTCCGCTGCCGGGGGAAGGGCGACAAGCAACGCTTGATCCCGGTGGGGGCGGAGGCGGCGGCTCGTGTCGAACGCTACCTCCACCAGGCTCGTCCCGTTTTCGCAAAAGGGAATCCGGCGGAACAGCACCTTTTCCTGACGCGCCTCGGCGGACCGTTCACGCGCGGCGGGATTTTCACGATGCTCGTCCAGCGGGCGCGCGCATCGGGGCTGCTCAAATCCATTTCGCCGCACGTCCTCCGGCATTGTTTCGCCAGCCACCTCTTGGCGCACGGCGCACAGATTCGCGCCATCCAGGAGATGCTGGGGCACGCCAGTATCGCCACCACGCAGGTCTACACCCACGTCGATGACGGCGCCCTCCAGTCCCTCCACCGCCGTTTCCACCCACGCGGTTAAAATGGGAGGGACGCGCTCCGTCGCGTCCGTCCTCCGCGTGGACATGAACCACAAATCAAACACAAATGGACACAAATCTGTGTCAATTTGTGGTTCATTTATTTTTCTCTATCTATCCTATTTTCCCCGATTGTACGATTCGCGGATACGTGAAAAAATGAGAAATATTTTCACTACCATGCAACAGGGTTTCAAGAGTATGCGAAAGGATAGCGTTTTAGGCGGGATTTCAGCCCAAATCGCGGGTTCTGCGAAGTGTTTCTCAAGATGAGTGTGTTTATGCCATACGTCAAACGCCGTTATTATTGCAAT
>JAGCVN010000132.1 GCA_017962315.1 Kiritimatiellia bacterium | reverse complement strand
CGGAGCGCGGGCGGGGGGCTTGCCTCGAAAATGCCATTTATCCCCATGAATGCTCCAGCGCGCGGCGCGGTCGGTCTGCTCTGCGTTTGAAAAATGCACGAAGTTCGCGTCCTCGAAGAAAGTACATGAAGCTCTCTTCCTCAACATGTTGAAAAGGTTTGGTTCTTCAAAGAAAACTGTGGAAATGTTCGTGATCTTCAATCCTCATGATTCAGCAATCGGCAATTCCGATTTCCTTCTAGCACACGGATTTGTTCGCCGTTAACGCAGCTCACTTCCTCCTTGCGAACGCCGTTAGGCGTGAGCAAATCCGTCTGTTTGTTTTCATTGGTATGGGTGGACAAGGATGATTTCCGTTCCACTAAACTTCGAAGAGCCAAAGGTTTCCTTGTGGATGCCGGCCGCCCGGTTAGATGAGGTGTCCCATTTTCTCTTTTTTTGTTTCAAGGTACTTTGCGTCGAATTCGTTCGGGGGGACGATGACCGGAACCCGTTCGACAATTTTTAATCCGTAGCCTTCCAGTCCGGCGATTTTGCAAGGGTTGTTGGTCAACAGGCGGATTTCGCTTAAGCCGAGGCTGGCGAGGATTTGCGCACCGATTCCGTAATCGCGCAGATCCGGCGGAAACCCGAGTTTGATGTTCGCCTCCACCGTGTCCAACCCTTTTTCCTGGAGCTTGTAGGCGTGAAGTTTGTTTTCAAGGCCGATGCCGCGCCCTTCTTGGCGCATATACAGGAGCACCCCCCGGCCTTCTCCCGCAATCATGCGAAGGGCGGCGTGGAGCTGGTTTCCGCAATCGCACCGGCAGGAGCCCAGCACGTCCCCGGTAAAACATTCGCTGTGGACGCGGACGAGTGGGGGCGGTGTTCCTGAGAGGTCGCCCATCGTCAACGCCAGATGCTCCAACCCGTCGGGTTGCGACTTGTACATGGTCAGGAGGAAATGGCCGTAGGCGGTGGGCATATCGACCTGTTCGACTTTTGTAATCAGGTTTTCCGTGCGTCGGCGGTAGGCGATCAGGTCGGCGATCGAGATGAGGCGGAGGTTGAACTTCTTGGCGAACGCGCGCACGTCGTTCAAGCGAGCCATGCGCCCGTCATCGTTCATGATCTCGCAACAGATGCCGCATTCACGTAATCCCGCGATCCGTAGCAGGTCCACGGTCGCCTCCGTGTGGCCGGCGCGTTTGAGAACGCCGCCTTTGCGGGCCTCGAGGGGGAACATATGTCCGGGACGCCGGAAATCTTCCGGCTTCGCATCGGGGGCGGCGCAACGCATTGCGGTGGTGGAACGCTCCTCGGCGGAAATACCCGTCGTGGTCGAAACGTGGTCGATAGAGACCGTGAACGCGGTGGAGTGGTTGTCCGTGTTGTTCTCCACCATTTGCGGAAGCCCGAGCTTTTCCGTGAAGGCGCGGGACATCGGCATGCAGATCAAACCGCGCGCATGGGTCGCCATGAAGTTGATATTCGCCAGCGTCGCATGTTCGGCGGCGCAGATAACGTCGCCCTCGTTTTCCCGGTCGGCGTCGTCCGTGACGAGAATCACCTCGCCTCGGCGGAGCGCCGCCAAGGCGTCTTCAATCGAATCGAAAACCTCGGCCATCGTCTTACTCTGCATCCTTCGGCTGCCCGCCCTCTGCGTCGGGAGTCGAGTCGGGGGCGGTCTCCGGCGTAGGTGCGGTTTCGGAGACAGGTTCCTCGGAGGGAGGCGTTTCGGCAGGGGCATCCTCCTGTGCCGTCGTTGCCGCAGCCGTCGTTTCGGGCGGTGTTTCCGTCGCAACCGTCGTTTCGGCGGCAGGTGGCTCCGCAGTCGTGGCAGTTGGTTTCTCTTCGGGCGCCTGCGTCGCCGGTTTTTGCGGCGTCTTGTGCTGGAAGAAAGGATGCTCGCATGGTGCGGCAAGCGTGTCGTTGAAGAAATAGACCACGTGGCCTTTCCCCACCAGCAGGTTCAGCTGGACGAGGGTTTGCTTGGCCTTTTCCGTGTCGTCGCCCGCGAGTGTCTGAACGAGTTCCTGCTTGGAACAGCCGGGGTGTTCGGAGACGAACGTGGCGATGTCGCACAGTTCCTTGACCGCATGGTCGGCTTCGAGCGGGACGGGCTGGAAGAGTTGCACGAACTCCTGCCCCTGTTCGTTGTTGGCGCGGAAAAGGTAGAGCTTGCGGCTCCGGAAGGCGCCGCGCAAGGCACCGAGGATGGACAACGGGCGGTTCCGGCGTTCGTATTCGACCACGTGCTCCAGCGTGGAGCGCAGCCGCCTGTTCGGCGTCTTCAACGCGGAGGGGAGCGGGCAGAGCACACGACGTACGGAGGTGATCAAACCGGGGGCGATCTCGCGCTGGAAGATGCTTTCGGCAGCCTCCCGTTCAATCAAGGGCGCCGCTTCCTCGGTGGTTTCTGCGGAGGGGGCTTCCCCTTCGGCGGGAACCGGGACTTCGGCCTTGGGGGCGTCCGGCTTTTTGGCGCGGTAGAGCGTCTTCTTTGTGCATTCCTTCCGCCACTGCTCGATGATTTCGGGATCCTTTACCATCTCGATACGTGAACGGTATTCCGATTCACTCATTCCTGAATAACGGGTACGGAGCACCTCGTGGAGTTTCGCGGTGAAACTGTGGTGGTTCGGCGGTCCGAGGAGAATGCCGCTCAACCCGCAGCGTGCGACGCAGACGAATTGCCCGGTCGGCGGTTCGCAGTCCGTCTCCACCGGTTCGAAGTAATCGTGCAGGTGGCAGGAGAAGAGGTGTTGCTGGAGTTCTTCCTCCGAAAGGGCGGGCGCGCCGCAACGCGCACACTGGAAGAGCGGCATCGTCTCCCCCTTGTTCGGCTCGATCCGGATCTGGCAGGAGGCGGGATTGTTACAGAAAAGGTTCGCCAAGTCGCGTAGCGGGAAAGCCCTGTGCGAGGCCTGGATCTTTTTGATCACGGCACCGAGCGCGCGCTGTTCCGGCAGGATGTGGATGTCCAGCGGCAGGGGGGGGAGCCGTTCGGGACGGGGACGGAAATTGCCGTGTCCACGGTCGTCGCGGCGCGGCGGACGGCTGCCCTGCTGCCCGTCGCCGCCGTTCCCGGAGAAACGGGGTTCACGGCGAGGGGGACGGTCTTCGCGGGGACGGTCACCGAACGTGTCGCGGTCGCGCCGTTCAGGACGGTCGCGGCGCGGGGGACGGTCGCGGCGCGGGGCGTCGCCGAAAGGACGTTCGCGGCGTGGAGGACGCTTGTCATAACCGCCCTCGCGTCCGCCGGCGCCGTGAGACGGAACGGCGGAATCACCGTGTCTCTCGAAATCTTCCTGACGGTAACGCTGCAGACTCTCGCCCGGATCCGTACGCGCCCAGCTGGGCGCGAAATTCAAATCCAGCGTCAATCCGTTGTCCTGTTCCCCACCGGCGTTGCCGGCAACTTTGTCATCCTCTTTCTCGCTCATGGTTTTTACAGTTTACCCGTTTCCTTTACAGAGGTCAAGAAAAACAGGCTTTTTTCTTTTGTCCCGCCGCATCGTTCGTATGTGAACACGGGGAGGGTTTGATTAAGGCTCTACAGGTCGGATTTGGTGGAACAGAACAAGAAAGGACTACCGTCCGCACGATTTTTGATTGAGACGCGGAGGAACAGAGAAGGGAGGGGCGCGTCCCCGCTGCCCGTCAATCATTCCCGTTTCCCCCTGTCCTTTGCGCCTCTCGTCTATAACTTCACCCCATGGCTTGCCGGGGGCACAGTATAGCAAGATATCCGAATCGAACCACTCGCGCCGAGGCGTGGGTGGGGGAGTGCGAAAAAATAAGGAAACTGGGTGGCTGATTGACGGGCCTAAGCGGATCTGATATCATTTTCAACATGAAAGCGACGCCAGAACATCCATATCCGAATGACTACGAAGAGTTCATGGACTGGTTTCAGACAGATCAAGACTGCGCTGACTACCTT
>JAGCVN010000131.1 GCA_017962315.1 Kiritimatiellia bacterium | reverse complement strand
GCCAGCAGCCACAGCACGGCGGCAGGCACGCCGACGGGCACGAAAAGGGATCGCGTCTCCACGCCTTCGGGCGAGAGCGTGATGCCGGATCCCTTGGGCGCGGCGTTCACTTGCACAGCCTCGCCCGTATCCTCCCGGACGTCATCCTCCGGGAGTGCGGTCGCAATCTGCGCGGTCGCCTGCGCCTGGACGGGGATAGGTTCAGTGAAAAGCGAGGTGTAAGCGCGTTTGGCACCGTCGTAGTAGGCAACCTCGACGGGCGGGAATTCGAGCGTCCCGGCGCGGATCGGCCGGACGCGGTACGTGAAACGTTTACCGTTCGGCAGTGTCTCCGTTTTGACGTTCTGGTCGTAAATACGGAAATCTTTCGTCAAGTTCGTCTGCACGTTCAGTACGGGCGGACGGAGGTTGGCGATGCTGATCTCGCCGGTCACCTCAAGCGTCAGCGACAACGGATCGCCCACTTTGCAGACGGAAGCGTCGAGCGAGGCGGCGGCTTTCATCCCGCGCCCGACCGCACCGATGAAGGAAGCGGGACGGCCTTCCTCCGGCGGCGGTACGACCTTCACCGTGACAGCGGGGGCGATCGTGTAGATTTCGCGGGACTCCGCCTGGCGGTTTTTCACGCCCGTCATCACACTTCCCTTGAAGGTGAGCGGTCCGAAACTCAACTCCGTCTCTTTGTGAGCGGTGTAGTCCAGCTTCAACGAATACCTCCTGTACGATTTGCCATCGCGCCGGATCCGGCTGGAGGGGAAACGGAAACGGATGGGACGCGGACGGAAAGGATCATCCCCGAAACCGCCGAAGAGGGAATCGAAACCGCCCCCCATGACATCCCTGGTCTGGTAGTTGTTCAGCGTGAACGAAGGTTGCCCCCTGCGTTTCTCGACCAGCCCCTGAAGGATCTGCTCAAGGTTCGGTTCCGTCAAGCCGGGATCCGGCTTCCGGGAATTGAGAAGGGCGATCTGCAGATGGGGCGGCTCATTCGGATGAATCGGCTCGTGTTGCGACGCATAGGGTTCCGGAAGGTCGCGTATGTCGATCTGGAGCGTCACGCTGAACGGCTCCTCCACCAGGACGGTTTCGGGCGAGACGAGGACGGACGCGATCACGACATCCTGCGTTTCGACCCCGACAACGTCCAGGAAACCTCCCGTCTGCGAATAGGTCTTCCCTCCGGTCTTGACGCGCACCGGTCCGAGCCGGAAACGACCGGACTTGCGGGGCGTAACCTGATAGAAGAAGACGCGCCCCTCGAAAACCTCGCGCTTGACACTCCCGTTGACAATAATGGTACTGGAATGACTTGAACTCTGCGAATTTTCAAGAACCGCATCCGCCCATTCCCGAAACGCGGAAAGGTCGGGTTCTTCCACCCCCCGGTCGGCCCCGTTCACCGAGACGGTCACGCCCAGACTCTCGCCGATGTAGACGCGTGAAGCCTCTGCCTTGACCTGAAGCGAGACATCGGCGGCACTCACGGACAAGGCTGCAAACAGCAGAAAAAATGAAAAACACCTTCGATTCATCGTCAAACTCCGCCGCCAGTATACCACGCCGGAACCGAATACTCCACCTGAATCTCACTCCCATCATGTTTCTGCCCGGCGACTCACCCGGTGCGTTCACCCCGCCACGACCGGGACCACGGGAGGGGTAGCGTCCCCACTGCCCGCCAACTGTTTCCCGCGTCCCATTTCCACTCCCCCTATCCTCTGCGTCGTGCCTATAAGTTCGATTGGTGACAACCGAAACAACTTGTAAAGACAACATCCTTCTTTCGCCGCGCAACGGCGCGGCGTTTTCATAACCGCGCACGGTTGTGCGCGGAAGAACCAAACGTTGTTTTCAAGTTGTTCCTGTTGTTTTCAGAAACTTACCCTCACGTACATTCCCGTGCGAAGCGCGGGCGGCGGGCTTGCCTATAAAATGCCATTTATCCCCATGAATGTTCCCGCGCGCGGTGCGGTCGGTCCGCTCTGCGTTAAAATTTTTCACGCCCGCCGAAGGGGTATTGTTGGGACGCAGAGAAGGGCTAGGCGGGTGTATTTCCCCGGCGCGACTCACCCGTAAGGTTCGGTTCACCACGACCGGCATTCCCCATTTCACACTTCCCTCTTTTCTCTGTGTAAAAAATAAAACGGCATCCGTTCAAATGTCGATATGCCTGACCGTTAACGCGACGGGGTGAGCGTTGTGGGAAGAAAGGATCCGAATTCCAGGACGGGAAGGGTTTCCGCGCCGAGTTTCCGCGCCTTTTTGCAAAGCTCCCGGTCGTCGCTGACGAGGAGGATGCACGGCACGTCCCCACAGGTTCTCAGAAACCGGATCTGGTCGAGCAACACACGGTCGGCACGGTGATCCCCTTTTCCGCCGGAAAACACCACGCGGACGCGTTCCCCCGCCTCCGCCTCCGAATGTTCGGGTGCGTCAAAGACCACGCACGCGCGCATCGCCGGACTCGGCGCGATCAATTCCGCGACATCGCGCAACAGGCGCTGGCGCTTGTCGTATTCGGTCATCCGCTTTCCCCGCTGCGGGTTGTAACGCGACGGCATCCCGTACTGGGTGTTGTGTCCGTCGATCAACAAGAGACAGGGCATCCCGTTCGTGAGCGCGAGCGAAAGTTTTCCCTCGGATGTCGGCGGCGGCGGTTCGCCTCCCCGCCCCGGCGCTTCGGTTTCCGGGTGGACCGGGGCGAACGCGGCAGTTGCCAGCTCCGCTTCGACGCGCGCGCGGACGCGCTCTTCCCGGTGCGCGATTTCGCACGTCCATTCGGCGCGGGCGGCATCGCGTTCGCGAAGGGCCGCCGAAGCTTGTGACTCGGCATCCGCAAGCCGTTTCCTTAAAAGCGTCGCTTCCGCCTCTAGGCGTTTAAGCGCGTTTTTCGTTCTCTCCGCCTCTGCGGCGATCGCGGCGAGGCGACGGTTTTCGGCTCGGAGTTCCCGAACGTTTTCCGAGGACGCCGGTGCCTCCCCCTCCGGTTCGGGGGCTTCCCCTTCCGTAAACCCTTCGGCGAGCCAGGACTCGGCAAGGGAACGGACCTCCGGGCGGACGTCCAACAGGAGGGCTGCCACGAGTGGCGACGCGCCGAAGAAACCGGCCAACGCCGTCCGAAGGGCACATAGGGTCTCCACGGGGAGGGCCGACGTGATTGAGGATGGGGGGGCGTAGGCGGACAACACCGTGCGAACCTCCTCCGGAAACGGGGTTTCCCCGAAAACCATCATACGCAACAACGCACGGAACGCCTCGGTGTTCCCCGGACGGAAACCGCCAGAACGGAACGCGGGGACTGTCTCGCGCAAGCGGTCGAAATCCCGTCCTGTAACCCGCCTCAGAATCCGTTCCAGCGCGGCGCGGCAAGCGGCGTCCAACGGTGAAGCACTTAACAAGACGACACCCCTAGCTCTTCCAGCGACACGGCGAAATCGGGGAATGACTCTTCCAGGATCTCCGCGCCGTGGACGATCACCTCGTTCTCCGCGAAAAGCCCGGAGAGCGCGAGCGCCATCGCGAGGCGATGGTCGCCGTGGGCCTCCGCCTCGCCGCCCGCGAGCGGCCCGCCCTCGATGGAAAACCCGTCCGGCGACTCTTCAATCTTCGCGCCGAGCTTGCGCAGTTCCACGCAGAGCGAGGCGATCCGGTCGGATTCCTTGTAGCGGAGTTCGGCTGCGCCGCGCACACGCGAGACGCCGTCCGCCGCACAGGCGAGGGCGGCGAAGACGGGGAACTCGTCGATCATCCGCACCACGAGGTCGCCCTCGATCTCCACCCCGTGAAGCGGGCGCGCCTCGAGGCGGATGTCGGCAACGGGTTCACCGCAGACCTCGTGCTCGTTCAACAGCTCCACCGATGCGCCCATCGCGGCCAGGACGTCGAGAAAACCTGTTCGCGTGGGATTGACGCCGACCTCTTTCAGCAGGATCGAGGAATCCGGACGGCAGGCCGCAGCCGCCAGCAGGAACGCGGCGGACGAGAGGTCGCCGGGCAGACGGATGTGCAGCGGCGACAGACTTTCCCGGAGGCTGTGGACACGCACGACGTGTCCCGGCTCCGTCACGATATCCGCACCCATCGAACGCAGCATCCGCTCCGTGTGGTCACGTGAAGGGCCGGGTTCCGTCAGGACGGTTTCGCCTTCGACCCCGAGCGCGGCGAGGATGAGACAGGACTTCACCTGTGCGCTTGCGACGGGCAGCGTGTAGTGGATCGGGCTGCGTTCGACGCCGCGCAGGCTGCGGAAGGTGATGGGGGCGAAACCGTTTTCCGATTCGACGGGGCATCCCAGCAGACGGAGGGGTTCGAGGATCCGCTCCATCGGACGCTTGCGGAGGCCCTCGCTCCCGTCGAGGACGCAGACCGTGCCGGTTCCCGCGACCGCGCCGGCGAGAAGCCGGAGCGTCGTGGCGGAATTGCGGCAGGGGATCACCAGCGGGCGCCCGGCGCAATTGCGGAGCGGGCGGTAGCCGTGGCCCTTCAGCGTCAGGCAGTCGTCGCTCAGCCACCACTGGATGCCGAACCGGTTGAGCGCGGAAAGCAACGCGCGCGTGACGCCGGCATCGAGGAAATGTTCAATCACGCTCTCCCCCTCGGCCAGGGTCGCGAACAACGCGGCCCGGTGGGAAAGCGACTTGTCACCGGGAAGCTCCGCCGTTCCGGCGAGAGGCCCGTCTGCGAATAGGGAAAGATCCATCAGTTTCTCCGTCTTTCGTGTGAAGGGGGAATTTTCAGGATACCGCGGTACTTCGCGATCGTGCGGCGCGCGCAGGTGATGCCTTTTTCTTTGAGCATCGCCTCGATCGCCTGATCGGAAAGCGGCTTTGAAGGGTTCTCGTTGCGGACCATCTCCGCGACCAGGTTCTGGACCGACCGGTTGGAGACCGATTCACCGTCCTCGTGTTTCAAACCGGCCGAGAAGAAATACTTCATCAGGAAGACGCCGCAAGGGGTGCGGATGTACTTGTTCGCCACGGTGCGGCTCACCGTCGTCTCGTGGACACCGACAACGGTGGCGACTTCCAGCATGGTCATCGGGCGCAGGGCCTTGACCCCCTGCGTCATGAACGGGATCTGCGCGTCGACAATCGCCTGGGCGATTTTCCGGATCGTATCCTGCCGCTGTTCGATGCCGTGGATCAGGTAAAGCCCGGCGCGGAGCCGTTCACGGATGTACGCCTTGGTCTTGGCCGGCGTGGCGCCATCCTCCAGCAGGTTGCGGTAACGCCGGCTGATGCGGATTTCCGGGATGAACGCATTCTCCACGCGGGCGATGAAGCGTCCGTTCGCGTCGCGCACCACGGTGACCTCGGGTTCCACGTATTCCGTGTCCGACGCGACGAAGGAACTCCCTGGACGCGGGTTCAAGGTCAGGATGAACGACCGGATCGCTTCAAGTTCGGAGCGGAGGAGTCCGAGCGTCTTGCACAGGAAGGAATCCTCCCGGCGTCCGAGCTGCGGCAGATAGCGGTCGATCAGTTCGCGAGCCTTTTTCGCGCACGGGGGGCGGTTCTCCTTCTCCTGGTCCAGCTGCAACAGGAGACATTCACGGAGGGAACGCGCCCCGACGCCGGGCGGGTCGAACGTCTGGATGACGCTCAGGACGCGGAGGATTTCCGCCTCGCTCCGTTCCGAAACCATCTCGATGTCAGGAAGGGAGCCGGTGAAATAACCGTCGTCGTTGATGTTCCCGATCAGGGTCACGGCAAGTTCACGGTCTTTCTCCGAAAGGTTGGTGAGCGGAAGCTGCTTGAGCAGATGGTCTTGCAGGGATTCCCTCTCCCGGATGTTGTCAAACAGATACTGGCGTTTGTTCTCCACGTCCTCCAGGTCAATCCCGTTCTCCATGCCCTGGAGGGCATAATCGCGCATCTCGTCATCCTCGCGGAGGACGGCGTCGATGTCGGGGTCGAAGTCCAGTTCCCGGTCCTGTTGTTCATCCTCCTCGAAACTTTTCCCGGTCTGCAGTTCGTAGGGGTCCGCGCCGCCGTCGATGTCGGAATCGTACGGCTGGCCGTCGTCGGTGAACGCCTGTTCGTCCGCGAGGTGGGCGTCGTCGGATTCGCGGAACTCGGACGGATCGACAACCTCTTCCAACAAGGGGTTGACCGCCATCTCGTCATGGATCATCTGGCGCAACTCGAGGATCGGTTTCTGCAACATTTCAAGCGACTGCCTCATCTGCGGGGCAATCGTCATGGTCTGCCGCTGTTGCTGGCTTAAACTGAAACCTTGGTTCGCCATTTGACCGTCTATCCTGACACCTTCACCTTTTCCGCGACGCTGCCCTTGAACCGGCGGGTCCGGCCGTTGAACGAAGGCCCCACCGCACGGGCGTGGCGGAATTTCACGCCGAGCGACGCAGTCCAGCACACGCCCTTGTCTGCGACAAGCCTGGACTGCGGCGAGGGAAAGTCCTGCCGCACCTCACCGTCCGGGACGCGCAGGGCGAAGTCCGTCCCGTGAGAAAAGAAGAGTTCCCTCCTTTGGTGGAACATCGCCTCGAAGATGGAGATCATCAGCGACTTTCCGGACCTGAGCGGGTGCGCGAGGAAGCAATAGCACGCCTTCGGATCCGTGGCCATGCGGGACAGCCACGCCGTCTCATCCATGTGCAGACATCCCGCCCTCCGCAGGGAAGGGAAAGCACAGTTGTTCTTGGCAATAGGTTTCATGTGTACGGCGAAGGATACCAAATCTCCAATCAGAGTGCAAGAATGCATTTGCGAAAACCACCTATCGTCGTGGCGGCGAGTGGTTAGCGGTCAGCGGCCGCCTTCGCAGCGCATGTGGATATTACGAGAATCACTGCTTCATTTTTGACAGGACTCACAGAAACTTCAGACGGCACAGGCAAGTTAATGCAAACTGGGTGGCTGATTGACGGGCCTAAGCGGATCTGATATCATTTTCAACATGAAAGCGACGCCAGAACATCCATATCCGAATGACTACGAAGAGTTCATGGACTGGTTTCAGACAGATCAAGACTGCGCTGACTACCTT
>JAGCVN010000015.1 GCA_017962315.1 Kiritimatiellia bacterium | reverse complement strand
CGCTGACCGTCAGCGGGCAGCTGGAGGGCGAAGCCTACGCCTGCGCGCTCGGCGACATCTACACGTTCGGTCCCACGTTCCGCGCCGAGAATTCCAACACCCGCCGCCACCTTTCCGAATTCTGGATGATCGAGCCGGAAATGGCGTTCGCCGATCTCGACGACGACGCGGAACTGGCGGAGGCGTTCCTGCGCGCGCTGTTTGCCTGTGTCCTTGAAGAGTGCGGCGAGGATTTGGCGTTTTTCGAGAAGCGTGTCCTCCCCGGCGTCACCGCCCGCCTTGAACGGCTGGCGTCCACTCCGTTCACCCGCGTGAGTTACACGGAGGCGATCGAGCGGATGGAGAAATCGTCGCACCCGTTTGAATTCAAACCGTCGTGGGGAATCGACCTGCAGTCGGAACACGAACGGTTCCTAACGGAGGAGGTTTTCAACGTACCGGTCATCGTTACCGACTCCCCGAAGGAGATCAAAGCGTTCTACATGCGCCGAAACGACGACGGCAGGACGGTCGCCGCGATGGACGTGCTGTTGCCGGAGGTCGGCGAGATTATCGGCGGCAGCCAGCGCGAGGAGAGGCTTGACGTGCTGGAGGGCATCCTTCGTTCGGCGGGGTTGAAGCCGGAGTCGTATGCCGACTATCTGGATCTCCGCCGGTTCGGAAGCGTGCCGCATGCCGGGTTCGGGTTGGGGTTCGACCGCCTCGTCCAGATTTGCACGGGAATGCACAACATCCGTGACGTCATCCCGTATCCGCGCGCGCCTGGTTGCATTCGGTAAGAATTCTGCTGGACAAGCGTCCGCGACCTGTGTAGAATGGCGTCCGTTTCTATGCACAAGAACAGAAAGAGCGTACCAGTTATGAAGGAACTGAAGAATCTGATGGGGTTCCGCGAATCGATCCGTGTCGTGGATGCGACGTTGCGTGACGGCGGACTCGTGAATGAATTCCGGTTTTCCGACGAATTCGTCCGCGCGCTGTACCAGACGAACCTCCGCGCAGGCGTGGACTACATGGAGGTCGGGTACAAGGCGGATCGCGATATTTTCGACGTGGAGCAATATGGAAAATGGAAGTTCTGCGACGATGAAGAGGTGCGCAAGGTGCTCGACCCGCGCGACGACCGTTTGAAGTTGGCGGTCATGGCGGATGTCGGGCGGTGCAATTTCCGGCGGGACATCCGTCCGAAGGATGAGTCCCCCTTCGATCTTATCCGCGTGGCGACCTACGCGCACCAGATCCCCGGTGCGGTGGAGATGGTGGAGGATGCCAAGGAGAAGGGGTACGAAGTGACCTGCAATCTCATGGCGATTTCGGCGGCGCAGGAAAGCGACGTCCGTGTCGCGTTGGAGATGCTGTGCCGGACGCCGGTGGACACGCTGTACATCGTTGACAGTTTCGGCGCGCTCTTCCCCGAGCAGATCGCGCGAATCGCCGAGTTATACATGGAGTTCGCGGAGAAATACGGGAAAAAGATCGGGATCCACGCCCACAACAACCTCCAGCTCGCTTTCGCGAACACCATCGAGGCCATCGGCGACGGCGTTGATTGGGCGGACGCGACCTATGCGGGCATGGGGCGGGGCGCGGGCAACTGCCCGATGGAGAATCTGCTGGGGTTCCTCCGTAACCCGAAGTACGAGTTCTATCCCGCCCTCCAGTTCTGCTCCAGCCAGATGCTCAAGCTGAAGGAAGACGGCGTGAAGTGGGGATACGACTGGCAGTACCTTGCGACGGGGCTTCAGAATGAACATCCCCGATCCGCCATCGCCTTCACGAAAGCCGACCGCAGGGACTACCTTGAATTCTACCGGGAACTGGTCGTACACGATTGAAAAATTCCCGTTGACACGGGGAAGTGGGTGTGGTATACTGCCGCCCGTTTTCACCGCACGGGGGATTAGCTCAGTTGGTTAGAGCACTTGCTTGACATGCAAGGGGTCGGTGGTTCGAGTCCACTATCTCCCACCATTCGGAAATGCGTCTCACCCAGTCAGAAACGGGAGGGGCGCATTTCGCGTTTTTATGTCGAGGGAGGGACGCACTTTGTCGCGTCCGTTCTCATGCGGCGCGTGGGGACACGCGCCCTCCCGCACGACAGGCGACACCCGATAGCCGACAGGCGCCATCCGGTCGCGACGGGGCGCGACCCTCCCGCTCTTTTCTCTGCGTGAGATCATTTCCCCGCCGCGTCCGGAATGTGAAAACGCCAACAAGGGACAACACACAATTATACGATTCGCGTTGCTTTCGCCAAAGTTTAACCTTGTACGCGGAGGGGAATTGTGGTACGGTTTGCGTGTTGTGCTTTCCGTGTTGCGTAGTCGTCAACGTGAAAGGAGAAGACATGAAAACACAGTTGCTTCTGGTCGTCATCGGTCTGGTTCTGCTTGTTTGCGCGGGATGCGTCAGTAATCCCGAAGTCGGACAAGTGCTTTCCGGGGTCTTTACGGGTATCGGGGCGGGCTTGTCGGGGTTATGACCCGCACTGGAGAAAAGCTTTGCCCGGTAGGGCGTTAACTGGCATCGAGAGGGCAAAGGGGTACGGTTATGAAAAAATTTTTGATTACGCTCGTTTTGTTGGCGGCCGCCGGGGGCGGCGCCTGGTATTGGCTTCAGCGGTCCAAGGGGCAGGCCGTTCCGGTCGCCCGCTTCCGCACGGAGGAGATCGCGAAGGGGAGTCTGGTGCAGGATGTGACGGCGACAGGGACGATTGCACCGATCAAGGAGGTCGAAGTCGGCACCCAGGTCAACGGGCCGATCCTCCACCTCTACGCCGATTTCAACTCCGTCGTGACGAACGGACAGGTCATCGCCGAGATCGACCCCGCCGTCTACAACGCGGCCTACACGAAGGCGAAGGCACAGCTGCGGTCGAACGAGGCGAACGTCGAGAACATCAAGGTGAAGCTCGCCCTTGCAGAGAAGACGCTCGCGCGCAACCAGGAACTTTCGAAGAAGCAGATGGTCGCGCAGTCCACGCTCGACAACGCGGAGGCGGAGGTGGGTTCCCTCAAGGCGCAACTGAAGGTGGCAGAGGCGACGGTTGAGCAGAGCCGCGCGAGCGCGTCCGAGGCGGAGACCAACCTCGGTTACTGCACCATCCGTTCGCCCGTCAACGGTGTGGTGATTTCCCGCGACGTGGACGAAGGGCAGACGGTCGTCTCTTCCATGTCCGCGCAGAAGCTCTTCACGATCGCGGTGGACTTGAAGCGCATCCAGGTGGAGGCAAGTGTCCCCGAGGCGGATGTCGGCATGGTGAAGCTCAACCAGGTGGTGACCTTCACGGTGGATGCCTACCGCACCACGTTCAAAGGCATGGTGAAGCAGATTCGTCTGGCGTCTACGACAACCAGCAACGTCGTCACCTATCCCGTCATCATCGAGGCGGACAATCCCGACGAGAAGCTTTTCCCCGGCATGACCGCGAACATCTCGATCAAGGTGGCGGAGGCGAAGGACGCGGTGGTGGTACCCGCCTCGGCCCTCCGCTTCACCCCCGCCGGCTTCACGAGCGAGATCAAGGGGCGGAAAATCTGGCTGCTTGACGGTGACGGTATGCCCGAGGCGGTCGGCGTCCGCGTCGGTATCACTGACGGGACGCATTACGCCGTCCGCGAGGGGGGCGAGGAACTGATCGGGCGCAAGGTCATCACCGGTATGATGGCGGCGAAGAAAATCGACAACGAGACGAAAAACCCGTTCATGCCGCAGCGTCCGAATTCGGGCAACAGGAGGGGCGGCGGTCCCGGTCCGCGTATGTAGGGAAACACGCGCCATGCTGATCGAAGTCAAAGATTTGGTGAAGTCTTATAAGGTCGGGGATATGGAGACCCACGCGCTGGACGGGGTTTCATTGACGATCGACAACGGCGAGTTCGTCGCGATCATGGGGGCCTCCGGTTCCGGCAAAAGCACGCTCCTGAATATTCTCGGTTGCCTCGACGTGCCCACTTCCGGCTCCTACCTGCTGGACGGCGTCCAGGTGAGCGGGATGACGCGAAGCGAACTCGCGCACATCCGGAACCGCAAGCTGGGGTTCGTTTTCCAGAGTTTCAACCTCCTCGCCCGCACGAGCGCACTTGAAAACGTCGAACTGCCGACGTTCTACTACAAGGGCTTCCCTGCCGGCGAACGCCGTGCGCGGGCGACGAAACTGCTGGAGCGCGTCGGGCTCGGCTCGCGCATCATGAATACGCCGGGGCAGCTTTCCGGCGGGCAGCAGCAGCGCGTCGCCATCGCCCGTGCGCTCATGTGCTCGCCGCCCGTCCTCTTCGCCGACGAACCGACGGGAAACCTCGACACGAAATCGAGCGTCGATATCATGAAGCTCTTCACCGAGCTGAACGCGGAGGGAATCACCATCGTCATGGTGACGCATGAAAACGACATCGCCCGTTACGCCAAACGGCAGATCGTCGTGCGCGACGGTAAGATCATACACGGCGCGCGGTTTGAATCGGCGGACGACCCGGAGGCGCATACCTGATGAACTTCATCATGATTTTGAAAGTCGCCCTGCGGGCCATCTGGCGGAACAAGACGCGGTCCCTTTTGACCGCGCTGGGCATCATTGTCGGCATCGCGGCCGTGATTGCGGTTGTCGCGATCGGGCAGGGCGCCTCCACCATGATGGTCAAGCAGATCAACAGCATGGGCAATAACCTGGTGATGATCTTCCCCGCGAGCCGAAACCAGGGCGGCGTCCGCACGGGGGCCGGCGGTGCGCAGACGCTGACGGCGGAAGACGCCTTCGCCATCAAGCGCGAAATTTCGCATTACGTCAGCAGCGTCACGCCGATCGTCCGCGCCGCCGGACAGGTCATCTACCAGGAGAACAACTGGTCTACTTCCGTGCAGGGGTGTTCCGTCGACTTCCTCGAAGTCCGGAATTGGCATCTCTCCCTCGGCATCTTTTTCGACGAGTCGCAAGAACGCATGGGTAAGCGCGTCTGCGTCTTGGGACAGACCGTGGCGGACAACCTGTTCGGCGAGCAGGATCCTATCGGTAAGACCATCCGCATCAAGAACATGCCGTTCAAAGTCCTGGGCGTCATGGAAAAGAAGGGGAGTAACAATTTCGGGCAGGATCAGGACGATATCATTCTGGCACCCTACACGACGGTCAAGCGTGTGTTGCAGAACTCCATCTTCAACAACGTCAACATGATCTTCGTCAGCCTCTTCAGTCTGGACGACACCGAGGCAGCGAAGAAAGACATCTCCGCGCTCCTGCGCCAGCGGCACAAACTGGGGCCGCGCTCGGAGGAGGATTTCAACCTCCGCGACATGGCGGAGATTTCGCAGACCATCGGTTCGGTCTCCAGCATGATGACCATCCTGCTGACGACCGTGGCGGCGATCTCGCTGCTGGTCGGCGGTATCGGCATTATGAACATCATGCTCGTCTCGGTGACGGAACGGACGCGTGAGATCGGTCTCCGCATGGCGATCGGCGCGACCCCTTCCGACATCCTGATGCAGTTCATCACGGAGTCGATCCTGCTCTCCACGGTCGGCGGCCTGATCGGCGTGGTCTTCGGGGTCACGGGGGCGGAAATCGTCGGAAACATCCAGCACTGGCCGATTCTGATCACGACCTCTTCCATCGTGATTTCCTTCCTCTTCAGCGCGATGGTCGGCGTCTTCTTCGGCTTCTATCCGGCCCTCCGCGCCTCCCGCCTGAATCCGATCGACTGCCTCCGGTACGAGTGATTCGCGTCTTTTCCGTTTTCATTCCCTTCCCTTTGTGGTATCATGGGGGCATGAAAACCGAATTCGCATGTATGACTGTGTTGTTGCTCCCGTTCGTCTCTCCCGCCGCAGAGCGGCACGTGGATTCTGTCGTGAAAGAAATCCTGACAACCGTCGAAGCGGTCAAGTCTGTCGTTCCCGACGCCGTGCCGATGGCGTTCTGGGATTTCGACGGGACGATCGTCAAGGGCGACGTCACGGAAGGGCTTGAGGAAAACGGGGAACAACGTTTCAAGGGTCTTGTCGAAGAGACGGCGTATGCCGGCCTCTGCTCCGTGTATAAAGGGTGGGACGGCTGGCGGCAGTATAGCGAACGAGACTACCCGCGCATGAACGAGATCGGCCGCTGGCTTGCCTGGCCGTACAACGCGCAGTTGTTCGAGGGGCGTACGGTGGTGTCGCTCGACGCCTTCTGCAAATCGAAATTCGAGTCGGTCTTCCGCAAGTGGTATTTCGTCTCCTCGCTCGCCATGTTGAACGCCTTGGAGAAGGCGGGTGTGGAGAACTACATCGTCTCGGCGAGTCCGGAAATGTTCGTGCGGAACGCGGCGGAGACCCTAGGGCTTCCCCGTTCCCGTTTCAACGGCATCCGCGTCGCGGAACACGGCGGCCGGTTCACGACGCAGCTTGAATACCCGGTACCCTACGCCGAGGGGAAGGTCGAAATCGTCCGCCGGGTGGTCCTCTCGCGCCCGCGCGGGGTCGCCGTGGCGGGATTCGGGAATAGCTATTCCACCGACGGGGCGTTCCTGCGTTACATCGTCTCGCAACCCCTTCCGGGCGGCGTACGCGGAACGGCTCTGATGATCAACGGAGGGAAACCAAAACCGGGGTTTGAAGGGCTGTTCCGCTGCGTGGAACAGTCCGCCACCGCCGGACATCCATCCCCGTCCGTCCAGTAGGGATTCCCTTCACGGGAGGAATTATCCTACATTCCTCTGTTCCTTGTTACCGGACAACGTATTTTTAGACTCTTCAGGTATACGTGTGGGTGTTCTCGGCCGACTTTCGGGTTTTTCGCCGAGACATTGATTCTCCTTTACCGTCTTTCCGTTTGATTGAAACGCAGAGACGCGGAGGCGCAGGGAAGAACAGATTTCAAGGTACGGGTATTCGGTGCTTAGAACACAAAGCGGGCCAGTATCGCCAGCGCTGGTTCCGGGAGTAACGTCCCCGACGCCCTCGTTCCGGCGGGGCGGTCGCTTTCTCTCTGCACTTTACCTATAACTTGATTGTTCACGTTACCTTCATCTACATTCCCGAGCGTGAGCGCGGGCGGGGGGCTTGCCTATAAGTTCGATTGGCGACAACCGAAACAACTTGCAAAGACAACATCCTTCTTTCGCCGCGCAACAGCGCAGCGTTTTCATAACCGCGCATGGCTGTGCACGGAAGAAGCAAACGTTGTTTTTGAGTTGTTCAAGTTGTTTCCAGAAACTTACCCTCGTGTACATTCCCGCGCGCAGCGCGGGCGGGGGGCTTGCCTATAAGTTCACCCCGCAACAGTGGGTGGTTTGTTTATGGACGCAGAGACGCGGAGAGCGCTGAGGCGGGGGGGGGAAGAGAAAATGGAAAGTGTAAAGGGG
>JAGCVN010000130.1 GCA_017962315.1 Kiritimatiellia bacterium | reverse complement strand
TCGGGCCGCCCCTTCGGGGACGCTCCCGCCCCTTCCCCTCCGGCTATGCCAGTGGTACGCCAGGCACCTCAATGACACCGAAAGACAGAGTCCTGTTTTGACAACTACAACAAGTCCTGTTTTGATTTCACCCCGACAGAAGCGGAAATTTCCGTTTCACATTCGGGACGCTTCTGGTATACTTTCCGGGCAGGGCGGGAAGTTTTCCCGTCACTAGGTGACTCGTAAATCGTTATGGCGTACGTTTATTCCACATCCCGCGAAGACATCGTAATCACCGGCATCTCCTGCCGTTTTGCCGAAGCCGGGGATCCCCGTTCCTTCTGGCAGCGCATCCTGTCGGGGCAGTCCGCGTTCGTCCCCTTCGCGGGGGAACAGGAGGAATCCGTTCCCGGAAAACCGGTGTTCGACCGGACGTTCCCGGATTTCGCCGCCCGCCTCGGCGAGCTGTACGCCTGTTCCGCCTCCGACCAGTATTTTCCCCGCGAGATGAACGCGGGGGAAAACCACGACCTTTTTTTCGCCGTCCAGCTGGTGTGCGACGCCCTGCGCGACGGCGGAATGCAGCCCCGGGGGCTGCCGACCGACCGTATCTCGCTGCGGCTCGGATACGCCCCCCCGTTCAACACCGCTTCCGTGAACTGGCTCCAGCACACCTTTTTCCTTGAGCAGGCGGTCGGGCTTGTCCAGAAGTTTTTCCCCGGCGCGACGCCCAGCCAGCTCGCCGAAATCCGTGAACGGCTCTGCGCCTCCCTGCCGGACCCGAACGCCTATTCGTTCCTCTCCGCGCTCGGTTCCATGACTGCCGCGTGGACGGCGCATCTGTTGGGGTTCGCCGGCCCCGCCTTCGTCCTCGATGCGGGCGTGGTTTCGGCACACCAGGCGCTTCAGGGCGCGATGGACGACCTTTCCGCCCGTCGTTGCGACATTGCCCTCGCGGGGGCGCTCCAGCCCCCGCTCACCGCCGCGTTCATCCAGGGGTTGTCGGGTACGTGCTCCTTCTCTTCCGCCCGCAGACTCCAGCCGTTCGGACGCGATGCCTCCGGCACGCTTCCCGGTGAAGGCGGCGCGGTCTTCGTGTTGAAACGGTTGAAGGATGCATTGAAGAGCGGCGACCGGATTTACGCGATTGTCCGCAGCACGGGGATTGTCGCCGCTTCGCTCGACCTCCGCCAGCGCGTGCCGGCGCCGGAACGGCTGGAACGTGCCTACCGCCGGGCTTTCCGGACTTCCGATGTCGCGCCGGAGAGCGTCCAGCTTTTTGAGGCGCACGGTTCGGGCGTCCCTCACACGGATCAGGTGGAACTGGACGTGTTGTTCGACCTTCTCGGGACGCGCGCGCCCGGAACGCCTCTCGCCGGGATCGGTTCGGTCAAGGGGAATTTCGGGCACACGCTCTGGGCGGCGGGGGCGGCGGGCATCGCGAAGGCGGCGATTGCGATTTCCGAGAAACTGCTGCCGCCGACGGTGGAGGTGGATCATCCGTACGTCCGCTTGCTTTCGCCCCGGTCGCCGGCCTATTTGCTTTCCGAAGTGCGCCCCTGGTTGCGCGGGAACAAGAAGGACCCCCGGCGCGCGTGCGTGGCGGCAGTCGATTTCACGGGGACGTGCGCGGTGGCCGTCCTGGAGGAGTATCCGGAATAGGGGGGGGCGCATGGCGCGGGTTGTTTTTGAAGAGGTCTGCAAACGTTACGGCGGGGTCTCCGCCGTGGAGAATTTCTCCGCCGTGGTGGAAGACGGGGAATTCCTTGTCCTCGTCGGGCCGTCCGGTTGCGGGAAATCGACGACGCTCCGCATGGTTGCGGGGCTTGAGGAGATTACGTCGGGCCGCCTTTCCATCGACGGGCGCGAGGTGACGGACGTCCCCCCGAAAGACCGCGACATCGCGATGGTGTTTCAGAACTACGCGCTGTACCCGCACATGACCGTCTACAAGAACATGGCTTTCGGGTTGAAGCTCCGCGGCCTTCCGCGCGCGGAGATCGACGCACGGGTTCGCGAGGCGGCGGAGACGCTCGGCTTGACGGGACTGCTGGAGCGTCTGCCGAAACAGCTTTCGGGGGGGCAGCGGCAACGGGTCGCCGTGGGGCGGGCCATCGTCCGCAAGCCGAAGGTCTTCCTGTTCGACGAACCGTTGTCGAACCTGGATGCGAAGATGCGCGTGGAGATGCGCGCGGAGATCCGGCGGCTTCACCGCTTGCTCAAGGCCACGATGATCTACGTGACCCACGATCAAGTGGAGGCGATGACGATGGGCGACCGGATTGTCGTGATGAACAGGGGACGCATCCAGCAGATCGCGCCGCCGCTGGAGGTCTACCGCCGCCCCTCGAACGTGTTTGTCGCCGGCTTCATCGGAACCCCTCCGATGAACATGGTGCGGATGTCCGTGAAAGGCGGGGTCTTTGAATCGGGGGCGATGCGGTTTGCCCTTCCGGAATGCGGCATCCCGGACGGGGAGGTGACGGTCGGTTTCCGTCCGGAGTCCCTTGCCCCCGCCAATCCGGGGACCGCTTTCGCGTTCACCGGGCGCGTCGATTCCTCCGAACCGATGGGGGCGGAAACCTTCGCCTCGCTGTCACTTGCGGACGGGAGCGCCGTCGTGGCCCGTCTTCCTCCCGATTTTCCCTGCCGTTCCGACGCCGCCGTCACGCTCGCTTTCGATCCCTCGCGCCTTTCGTTCTTCTCTTCGGAAACAGGTGCGGCATATACCTTTTGTGTCGGGGTGAAATCAAAACAGGACTTGTTGTAGTTGTCAAAACAGGACTCTGTCTTTCGGTGTCATTGAGGTGCCTGGCGTACCACTGGCATAGCCGGAGGGGAAGGGGCGGGAGCGTCCCCGAAGGGGCGGCCCG
>JAGCVN010000129.1 GCA_017962315.1 Kiritimatiellia bacterium | reverse complement strand
CTGCACAAGTTCCTCAACAGGAAGAGCCAGCGGCAGTATCGGCTGAAATACGCCGAGACGTACTACGGAGAACTACAGGAACTCGGGCTTATAGCCCTCACCAGAAGGAGGTATTACCGATGACATCAGTTTCACACGGGACGCCGTGTGCGGGAAATCCGCACGCACGGTTTGAAGAGGGGGCGTCCGCACCGGAATCACCGAGGCGGAACGCTCTACTCCACAGATCGACAAGTGTTTTAGTATGTGCGGCAGCGTCGCTGCTGTCGTGCCGCATCGCGTCCGGTGACGTGCGCGGGGATTTTGAAAAGGGGCCGACATCGGCGGCTCGGTGCGCCCTGTTGGGCGGGATGGACGAGGCGAGCACCGAACGGGGGTGGGATGCGTTGGCGCGGCACGGTTTTGCCCCGTGTATGACGCCGGTGGACGCTGCGGCGTTCGAGTGCGCCGCCTCCTCGAAGTCCGGCATGAAGGTGTTTCGTTTTACCGAACGTTCGGGGACGCACCGGCGCGAGTTGAGGGTGAAACCGGGGAACGGTTTCCCCGCAGGAAAGGCGGAACTGTGGGATCCGCGGCAAGGGACGATGGAACGTCCGTTCGCCGGCGATGACGGCGTGGTGCGCGTGAGATTCCGTTCCGGCGAGACGCTTTTCCTCGTCTGGCCGGACGGCGTGGACGCGGCAACCGCCCCCCTGCCGATACGCTTGGATGAGATTGTCGGCCGCGAAGCGCAGGTTCGCGGTTCGCGGCTCGTCGAGGTACGGGAGGAAACCGACGGCGGCGCGGCGCTGGAGGGTGCGTCGTGGATCTGGCATCCCGACGCCATGAAGGCGAAAGGTGTCGCCACGCTTCGCACGGCGTTCAATCTGCCGGAAGGGACGAGGGTCGATCGCGCCTCGCTCACGTTTTCGATCGACAACGGAGGCGAGGTGCGCCTGAACGGCCGCGTTGTCGGCGCGCAGCCCGCCGAAACGTATTCCTGGAGCCGGCTTTCCAAAATCGCGGATGTCCGTTCCTCGCTCGTCGAGGGACGCAACGTTCTGGAGGCGAAATGCGACAACATTGTGCCGGGTGACGCCGGGTTCATCGCCTCCCTCGACATAACGGCGGGTGGAAAGAAGTACCGCGTGTTTACGGACGGAAGTTCATGGGAAGCGTCGCTTGACGGAACCTCCTTCAAGCCTGCGAAATCTGCGGGAACCTACGGAAGCCGGCCGTGGCTTCGGTTTAACGCGGAGGGCATTGCGACTCAGAAGCCGTTCCCCAAAAGCGTTTCTGCGGAACTGTCGTTCAATCTGGGGCGGAGTGTCCCGCCGGGACGGCTCTTTTTCGTCTGCGACGGGGGTGAAGGGGCGACGGGCGGGACGCGCGCCGGTGTGTCCGTGTCCGTAAACGCCGTTCCCGCCGGCGAATGCCCCGCGCCGCCTTACACGTTCGACGTGACGCGCTTCCTGCGACCCGGCGATAACGTGGTGCGCGTGGTGTCGCCCGCGTTGAAGAATCCCCGGCTCGTGTGGACTGCGCCGGCGCAGGGGGTCTATGACCTTCGCTGCGAATACCTCGCCGAACCGCTCGGCGTGGTGAAGCCGCGCTTCTTCTGGAAATACGCGGGTGAAAAACCGGAGAAGTGGAAGGTGAGGGTGTGGGAGTGCAGCCGCGACGGGGCACGGCCCGCCAAAGGATGCGCCGGGAGGGACGGGGACTGTTCCATCCGGTGCGGCGATGGCATGGTTGCGGCGTTTGAGACGTCCGGACATTTGTTTGTCGAACCGCAGTGGCTGACGAACCTTGTGCCCTTCGCCCGCTACAGGTGGCGTGTCGAAGGCGGGGGCGCGGCGGCGGAAGGCACGTTCGTCGCCGGCATCGAGAAGTGGAGAAAACCGTTCTTCAAACCGCCGTGGCAGCATGGACAGGAAGAATACTGGATTGCAAGGAAGAAGATGTCCTTGAAGGGAGCGAAGAGTGTGATCCTCGCGCTTGCGTCGCTCGGTTCGCACAGGCTCTACGTGAACGGCAAGCCGGCGGGCGACTGCTTCGGGCCGAACCGCAGCCACGTTGAGGACGGCATCCTGCTCGCGGAAACCTACGACGTGACACGCCTCGTGAAGGAGGGTGAAAACGAATTCACGGTCTATCTGCACGATGGCTGGGCGCGTCTTGGGCAGTGCAGGGAAAAAGAGTCGTGCCTAAGCGTCGATGGCCGCGCCGTGACGGCGGATGGCGTCGTCGCAATCGATTCCGTCGAGCCGTGGGAGGTCTCGTTGAGTGCAGACTCTTCCTACGGCCCCATAGGTATCCACAACAACGGACGTAGGCGCGGCATCGAACGCCTCTGCGACAAGGAGCGCGAGACGCGCCGCGCGCGCGGCGTGCTGCGCACGGGTCCGGCGTTTTCCGTCTCGTGCGACATCTCCGACCGCGATTATGCAATCCGCGAGATCAAGCCCGTTTCGATAACGGAGACCGCGCCGCCCGGAAAGTGGAAAATCGACATGGGCGAGGCGTTCTCCGGGTTCATGCGCCTGAAACTGAAGGGCGAGAAGGGGACGGCGGCCCGGATGACGGTAAGCGACACCTTTGTTGACGAGTGCGTGTTCGGGCAGATTTCCGAGTTTGCGTTCTGTGGGGGAGACGGCATCTTTGAGAACCGGATGAACACGCAGTCGGGAAGGTTCTTCTACCTCACGGGATGCGAGAAGCCGGGACTGGACGACGTGACGGGGATCGTGATCGGGTGCTGCGGCCGCATCACCGGCGCGTTCCGGGGCGACCCCGATCTGCAACGGATTGCGGAGCTGGATCGCGACACATTCATCGCCACGACGATGGGCGGCGTGACGGTCGATTGCCCGCACCGCGAACGTCTCGGTTATGGCGAGGCGAGCCTGTCCGCGATGTGGGGCGACGGCATGCCGCAGTTCGACAGCGCCGCATACTATTATGCCTACCTCCTTAAATGGGCATCGAGCCAGCGTCCCGACGGCAGCATCCCGCACGTCTCGCCGAACGGGTACGGCTGGGGCGGTACGTTCTGGAGCAATTTCCCGGTGTATGCCCTTGCAGAGTACTGCCGCCGTTACCCCGACGCCCGGCTGAAGGGCATCATGCGCCCCGTGATCGACAAGTGGCTCGACTACCTCCATTCGCATGTGGGCGCGGACGGTATCTTGGCGCAATACGAGCCGAAAAAGGGCGACTGCCTGGGCGACTGGCTCTATCCGGAAATCCATTGGACGAAGCACACGTCCGGCGACTGGGGGCACACCGTCGAGGGAATGTTCTTCAACAACTGCTCGTACGCCTGGGCGATCAAACAGGCGCTGGAGATCGACGGCCTTGTCACGGATTCCGCGCGCCGGGCCGGGCTGGAACGCCGCCATGCCGCGCTCGTGAAAGCCATCGACCGCAAATGGTACAAGAGCGGTCTGTACGTGTCGGAGGATGCGCGCTACCAGTCCATCGCGCTTCTGTGCGGTGCCGCCGAGGCGGGCGGGCATCGCGTCGAGACGGAAGAGGCGATTCAGGACATCGTGGAATGGAAAGGGTACGTCGATGGCGGAAGCCCCAGTTACACGGTGATTCTCCGCGCACTCTGCATGAGCGTGCGCGGACGTGAACTTGCGCTGCGCACGTTCCGCCGCCGCGAGGCGCCGGGGTTCCTCTACTTTGCGGACGAGGGGTACAACACGATTCCCGAGGACTGGTGGTACGGGCGTGCGTCGCAAGGCAGCATGATCCATACGTGCTATACGGGACCGGCCGGTGCTTTGTTTCACGGGTTCGCCGGTATCGAGATCGACGGAAACAAAGTCACGGTCAACCCCCTCCTTTCCGATACGCTGCCGAATTTTTCCGCCTATACGGAAACGCTTTACGGCACGCTCGCCGTGCGGGTGGAGACGAAGCGCGGTAGACGTATTGTCTGGGTGACCTGCCCGGACGGCTGTGAAGGCGCGTTTATCGGCAGAGACGACAAGACCCATCCTCTGCACCCCGGTCTCAACCGTTTCGAGACGGCGGCCCGGTAACGCAGAGGCGGGACGCGCCCCGTCGCGTTCGCACCGGGGGACAATGGATGGGCGTCTGTTTTGTTATCGCAGAGCACCCCGCCCGCGCCGTGCGCGAGCGCTTATGGGGATAAATGGCTTTTATAGGCAAGCCCGCCGCCCGCGTTGTGCGCGGGAATGTAGATGGGGGTAACTTGGATCGTGTTCACAAATCGCAAGTACCCCCGATATTTGTATTTGTGAACATTCGTCACTCGTCATTCGTCATTTTCCACTTTTCATTTTCCACTT
>JAGCVN010000128.1 GCA_017962315.1 Kiritimatiellia bacterium | reverse complement strand
CCATGCATCGGGGAAAATTGTTCTACAGGTTGGTTGAGCAGGCCGTGACCACAAGACCTAAACCAATCAAAGACTTTTATGTTACGGGACGTAGAAAGATTGTCGAGAAATGAAAGGCCCGTCAATCAGCCACCCAGTTTACTTTTTGACACTACCGTAGGCAACTCACTCTTCATTCTTCAACATGAGGGATCGGAACTTTTCGATTTCTTCAGGCTTGACGCCGCAGTCTAACAGGTACAACTCGATTCGTTTGTTCCACGGGGTGTCCTTTTCACCGTATTTTGCGAATCCGTTGTTGAAATGCTGTTCCCTCCGCCAGTTCTTCTCGCCCGTGTAGGAAGAAGACATCTCCGGGAGTTTCGGGTAAAAGGTCGATTCCCAGTCGATCTCCAGTTCGTGCCGGGGTACGCCAAGGATTCCGTTGAGGACGTAGGCGAGCGACCCCGTGCGGTCTGCCCCGCCGATGCAGTGGAAGTAGATCGGGTAGTTTTTTTCGTCGCAGAAAACCCGGAAGTTTTCGGCCATGATCTTCATCCCGTCCGGGCGGAAAATCTCCCGGTACGCCGGCGAGGAACGCCGGATGAACTGCACACCCTCGCCCAGCGGCGACTGCTTGAGGGTCGCGGTTTCGCGCGATGAACGGAGGTCGAGGTCGGTCTTGATTTTCAGCGTGTTCCGGAAGAACTCGACATCCTCTACCATGAGGCGGTTCCGCCCCTGGTATTCGCCGGTTTCGCTGTTGTCGTTCAGCCCCTGTCCGCGGAAGGCGAGTCCCTGCTTGACGCGGCGGCCGTCCAACGTTTTCCAGCCGCCGAGGTCTCGGATGTTGCGGGTACGACCCTCGATGGCAATCCAGCGGGGCGGCTGCGGATCCGTCACGAACGACGCAACAGGGGATAGCAGTTCGCCGGGCCGATTTTTACAGGCGCATGGTTTAAATCCGTGGCTTTTGTGGAACGGGCATTTCAGATTGGCACAGACGCGCCAGTAGTAGGTGACGCCAAGTTCCGGGTTTGCGAAGGGGATGTTGAACGCGAATTCGCGAAACTTCCCGGCCTCGTCCTTTTTCGTCTGATTCCCTTTTGTGGAATACGCCCTTGCGTCCGAAAGGTCGGGCTTCGTGCCGAACAGGATCCGGAACGGACCTTTGACCTCCAGCGGGGTTTTCCAGCGGAGCGTAAGCGGCTTGGCAATCTGCCAACGGCCCGGTTTCAGGTGTCTGGCCTTGCGGTCGGCGTAATCCTTCTTCAACCAGTCGAGCCGTTCGGCATACGTCGGCAACGCCAGAACCTTTTTCTGTTCGGTCGGCAGCAACCGGACGGATTCTCCGTTGATGGGCGAAACCGGCTTCAACTCTCCCGAAACCGAAACAAACGCGGCGGCCGCCGCACCGATCAGCAATATGGTCTTTTTCATCGTATTTCCTCTGAAATCCCAAAGCCCCGCCAGCTTACCACATTCCCTCACCGTAGGCAAACCGTTTTTGAGATTGAACCCCAAACGAGTGGTCTGTCATAGCGACACTTGAACTTATTACGTTTTACACCTCGGAAACACCCTTTTCTGCTTGAATCTGACCCGCACTCATGCACGAAGTCCCGGACATTTCCACAGTTTTCTTTGAAGAACCGTTGTTTGGGACTTCGTGCATGGGTGTGGGTCTTGTGAATCAGAATATGGCAGACTACCTTGCTGTTCAGCCGGACGAGTGTCCGAACAGAACGACCCGTCCGGGAAATCCTTCCCGTCCGGGCCTACGGCGGCGAGGCTTCAATGAAGCCAGAGCGATAACTCTCCGGGTCAGCTCAGCCTGTCGTCGCGATACAAACAAGGGTTGTTTCAAAACCAGATGAAACCATTCCCGGTTTCAATCCACAAGCAGCGGCTTGACCGCCGGAACGGCGGGAGTCGCCGGCGCGGGCGCCGCAACCGGAGCAGTTTCCGGCATGGGCTGCGCCACGACAGGCGCAGGTTCGGGCGCGGGGACTGTTTCCACCGGTGTCTGCACGGGTTCCGGTGCGGGCATCGGCGCGGGTTCGTCGGATTCCACCGGAGCGGCGAGTTCCTTACGGTCGTTGAGCGGCTTGTCGCGAAGGTCGAGCACTTCGGAGACGGTACGGTCGCCCGGTTCCTTCAGGTTGCCGCGGATGATTTCGCGTCCGAGAATCGCGTTCTTCGGCATCCCGACGTCGCTGGGGATGTTCTGCGGATCGGCGATACCGACAGTCACGAAGATGATGATTTCCTTCTGAACTTTTTCACGGCTCTTCCACCCGAAGAGGTGCGGCCCGATCCACGGGATGTGGCGGAGGCCGGGAATCCCCGAATCCGTGATGTTCTCTTCCGTCTTGGAGAGGCCGCCGATCACCGCCGTCGTCCCGCTCTGCATCGTGAAGGTCGTAATGAGGCGTTTCATGTTGATGATCGGATAGCGCGAATACGGGCTGGCGTCGCTGTTTCCCGTCGCGCCGACGTCGTAGAATCCGTTGACTTCGCTGATGGAGGGCACGATGTCCACGGTGATCAGTCCGTTCGGGCTGACGCGCGGCCGGACAGAGAGGGAGATGCCGTAGGAGAAGAAGGCGGAGCCGACGAACGGATCGGCCATGCGCGGATCGGCGTCCTTGTTCTTCTCGCCGGGGATGGTCGTCAGCTTGGCGGTGATATCCAACTGGTTCTGGTTGTCGCCGGAACGGGTGGAGGTGACCTCCACGTTCGGGTATTTGGTGGTCATGTCGACCAGAGCCTCTTTTTCGTTGGAGACGATGATTTTCGGGTTGGAGAAGACCTGCACGCCGTCCATCTGCTCGAACGCGCTGAGCGTCAGGCGGAAAGCGTCCGCCGAAAGCGAGGTTGAGAAGGTGCGGGTGCGCAGGTATTCCGTCGTTTTCGTGAGGTTCGGCAATAGGTTGCGGGTCGTGTTCTGGATCCCGTCGGCGGTCGTCGATGTGACCTCGTAGAATTGCGATCCCTTCGACGAATTGAGCGTCCGGTCGTTCGAGTATCCGAGCGAGGTGGGGCCGGCACCTGCGTTCCATCCCTTCAGCGTATCCCACTTCAGACCGAGCTGGCGGGCGGCGGAGGCGGTGAGTTCGGCGAAGCGGGCCTCGATGAAAATCTGCGGCGGAGCCTTGTCGATCGTCTTCAGGATTCGCTCGCACTCGTCCAGTTTCTGCTTCGTCGCGGTGACGACGACGGCGTTGGCGGAAGCGAAGGAGGAGACCTTGCCGTCTGTGCCGAGGGTGCTGTCGAAGAGTTTCTTGATGTCGTCCGCCTTGGCGTACTGCAGTTCGAAGGTCTGCGTCTCGCGGGGATCCACGACCACGGGGACCGGCTCGATGAAGTAGATGTTGTCCTTGTAGGTCAACATCAGATTGTGGTCGGCGAGGATGGTCGCAAGGCCGTCCTTCCACGGGATGTCCTCCAGCTTGAAGGTGACGAGATCCTGTAGGTTGGTGACGGTCGAGCGTGTGACGAAGTTCGCGCCGGATGCCTCGCGGAACGCCAGGATGACGCTTTCGAGGGGCGTCTTGTCGAACGAGATCGAAATCTTGCCGTCGGGCAGGGCGGAAGCCGTTTTCGCTTCGGCCGCGGCCTCTGTCGAGGGGGGGACGCCACCACCTTCGAGGGCGGGGGCTACCGGGGGGTGGACCGCGGGCGCGGGTTCTGCGGCGGGATTTTCTTGGGCGATGGCGTAGAACGCCGTAACCGTCACAAGTGCCATCGTCGTGGTGATGCTTCTCTTCATGGTGTTTCTCCTTTCCTTGGCGTGAGCCGCCGATCTCCTTAACGGGCCAGGCGTTCCGCCCTCTTACGTTCCAACTGCAGTTTTCGTTTTTCCGAGCCGCCGAGCGTCCATTCAAACCGGACGTTGCCGTTGGTGATCGAATACCCGCTGCCGGCGGGGTAGATCTTCCCGTCGATCATTACCTTGTACTTGCCGGCGGTGCCGAAAATGCCGTTCGGGCGAATCCGCGCCTCGGCGGTCTTCCATTCGTCCGGCGTCACCTTCTCCGGCTCCGGCTTGGGGGCTGCAGGTTTCGGCTGGACCTTCTGCACGACGGGTTTCTCCACCTGTTTCGGCTTCGGGGGGGGATTCGGGTCGAATCCGACCGGCCAGAACGGGTCGCGCGGAACGGCGGCGCAGACCGTGCCGGCCAGCAGAACCGCCATCAAGGTCAAATGCAAATTCATTTGTTGCCTCCCTTCGGCGCAAGTGAGAGCCGTTCGCCCTTGACGGGCCATTCGAACGCCACGGTGACCTTGTGCTGTTTCGGGGTGGTGGGGTGCGGACGGATCGACAGGCTGTAGAGCGCGACGGAGGGGAACGCCTTTTCCACGCGGGCGATGAAATCGGCGAGCTGGAAGAACGATGCCGTGCCTTTGAACTCAACCGGCTGGCGGCTGAAAAACTGGTAGCCGTCCGGGAAGTTCACGCCCTCCGGCGGCCGCAGCGGGATTGCCGGGAGGTCTGTGTTGTCCACCAGGTCGAACCCCGCGTGTACGGCGTGGGTTTTGACGCGCTGTCCGGCGCGACGCCCGTAGGAACTGAACAAGGGGAGCAGTTCCGCCCCGTTGAGGAACTCGTCGCGCGCCTTTGAAAGCGCCTTCACCTCGTCGCGCAGGGGAAGCA
The DNA here is from genome assembly GCA_017962315.1 of Kiritimatiellia bacterium. Classification (GTDB taxonomy): domain Bacteria; phylum Verrucomicrobiota; class Kiritimatiellia; order RFP12; family UBA1067; genus RGIG8368. Next base: position 9,676 of record JAGCVN010000128.1, on the reverse strand, counting down.
TGCCCTTCACGTCGGCATGCATCGAGGCGGTTTGTTCTTCAAGTCCGGTGATCTCGCGTTTCAACACTTCGCCGCGTTCCTGTGCGGGCTGGAACAGCAGGAAATAGATGGCGGCGGCGGCAAGCAGGGGACCCGCGGTATAGAGCAGCGTCTTCTGGTTTGCCGTCACTTTCTGGTTCGCCGTGGCGTTCGGGCGGGGCTCGGGCGCCTTGGTCAGGGGAATGTTCATTCAAACCTCCTCGGCTGCGCCGCGCACGTGATTTTGAAATGGAGGTACTCGCGCTGCGTGGAATCCTGCCACGTGCCACCCTTGCGGATCTCCGCCTTCTCGATGCGGTTGGTGAACGGAGGGGCGTTCAGCGCTTCGACGAGCGCGTTGATCGCCTTCTCCCGGTTCGGCTCCTTTGCCATTCCCTCGATGATCAGCGTCGCACGCTCGAAGGCGTTCGTCGGACCGTGCCAGAGCGCGGCTTGGGCCTTGTCCACAGGGGGATACGGCAACGGCGCCGGGACGAGGTTCAACGCCGTGAGCTGGATGTTTGTCGGCACGACGCCGGCGAGCGAGGAAACCGTCTCCGCCCACCGTACGCAGCTGTTCGTATAGTACCCGAGCTGGCGGAACGTCGCCTTCAGCGCGGCGAGTTCCCCGCGTAGGCGCAGGACGTCGCGGTGGGCGCCCTGCCGCTCGTTGACGACCGCCGTGAGGCGCGCCTTCTGGTCTTCCAACCCGGAAAGCCGGAACTCCGTCATCGTCCACATCAGTAAAACCGTCACCAGCCCGACGATGCCGACAAGCGGCAACATCACCCGCGAACGGATCGGGCTGGAACTGACGATCTCCTCCTCTTTGATCAAATTGAGATGCAACGATCCGTTCATGCTTCCTCCAGTACGGCCCGCGCTGCCCCGAATGCGGCGGTGAAAACCGAAAGACCTGTCTTGGCCGTGTCCGGCTTCTTGCAGTTCCAGCGCAACCCGGCATCCGGTTCAATCTCCGTCAAGACCTGGCCGGTCATCAACTCGAAAATCGACGACCAGTACCGCAGACCCGACTTCAACCCGATGATCACGAAACGGTCCACGCCCGCGTTCCCGCGGCGCATCAGGTAGTCGCCCGCGATCTCCGCCTGGCGGAACAGCGGACGCAGGATCGGCTCGATGACGGGGGTGGGATCGACCATCGCGTCGTTCAAGATACTTTCCGCCATCTCCGCGTCGATACGCATATTCGCCATCAGCGCGCTCCGGATATCCTTCTGTCCCTCCCCGTATTCGCGGTAGAAGACGGGATCCCCCCCCTGTACGCCGACAAGGGCGGTGGAGGCCGGGGAGGCCAGGAACGCGACGACGTTCTGCTTGCCGGCGGCGGCGAGCAGGACGTTAAGGGAGGCCGAAGAGGCGAGCTGGATCGAACACGCCGTCGGGCGGCGGCCTTCCGGGAAGAGCCGCGCCGTCCAGGCCGCCTGGTATTCCGGGAGGGTCGCGACGAGGGAGGGCAGGTCGCCCGCGGTCTTCAGTGCCGCGCGCCGTACCGAGCCGTCCACTTCGGCGGCATCCTCCGTGAGACGCAGGCTTCCCTGGGGGGAAACCACCGCGATCGCCGCCCTCGCCGCCTGAAAGGCGCGAGGAAGCGCCCAGCGGGTTACGTCCGCCTCCGCCACGGCCTGCGAATCCGGCAGGTTGCCGGGGAGGTCGAGTACCGCCGCCGCCGTGACTTCCAGCGTCCCGTCCTTCGTCTTCCGGACGCGGACGGCGGGGACGCCCTCGCCCCCGACTGAGAGGGCGACGACATCCGACACGGCTTTCCGTTTCGCGGGCTTCGCGCCCGGCTTGGCTACATTCTGTATAGATGGCAAACTCATCAAGGTCTATGAAAGCATAAGAAATGCCATGTTGGGAAAACCGCCGAATCGGCGTGTAATCCCCCCCTTTCGATCCGGGAATTTCTTGTTTTTGCAAAAATCGCGTTCGCAAGAACGATAGGCGGGGCGTCCGTCTGGGTAGAACGTGCATCTTGCGCGTTCACGCCGTCTGCCTATAAGTTGAAAGGTTGAAAAGTTGCGATGGTATCGTATCCTCGTCTACATTTCCGTGCAAGGCACGGGCGGCGGGTTTGCCTGTGACTTCATCCTGCAAAAGGCGGTTGATCGTGTTTTTCCAGTATGGCGGACAGGAGAAACAGGGGGATTTTTCAACCTACATTCCTCTGTTCCTTGTTACCGGACAACGGTTTCATCTCACACGGATGTGCGGAGATTTTGCAGATTCGCGGCGGTTTTATGGAACAGGTCGAATGATAACAGGCGGATGGGGATGTACCTGGCGGCGCTCACGGTTCGCGAACGGCGTCAGGCGTGAACAAATCCGTTCGTTATGCGAAATCAGGACAACGGTTTTATCGGGACTTCGTGTATGAGCGTGGAGCCGGCAAAGGGCATTTTCGAGGTATGAAACGGCGGTTTCTCCGGGAAGGCGACGGAAGGGAAACCTCGCGCGTTTTTTGAACGCAGCCTCCTCGCCCGCGCCTCGGTGCGAGTGATTCGGTTCGGATAACTTGCTATACTGTGCCCCCGGCAAGCCGTGGGGTGAAGTTATAGACGGGAGGCGCAGAGACGCAGAGGACAGGGGGAAGTGGAAACGGTTGACGGGCAACAGGGATGTCCCCCAAAGTCCCGGTCGCGACGGGTCGCGTCCGCCTTCGTATCCCGTAATGGAACACCTTGAAGTTATCGTCAGGAATAATCTGCTTTCGTGTACGGCACGGAAAATTTCATTTTTCGGCTTGAATGACGCCGGGAAAAAGTCCATACTTCCCTCTTTCCCGAACGCAAGGGTGCGAAGGGAGCCGGGGGGCCGTGAGGGCATCCGGCGGGAATTGTGTTGAAGGAGTCCAAAAAAATGGCCAGGACAATTGCACTGGAGAACGTGCGCAACATCGGCATTATGGCGCACATCGACGCGGGTAAGACCACGACGTCGGAACGTATCTTGTTTTATTCCGGCGAAAACCACAAAATAGGCGAAGTTCACGACGGCGCGGCGACGATGGACTTCATGGCGCAGGAACAGGAGCGCGGCATCACGATCATGTCCGCCGCGACGTGCGTCAACTGGAAAGGATACCGCATCAGCCTGATCGACACCCCCGGACACGTGGACTTCACGGCGGAGGTAGAACGTTCCCTGCGCGTGCTTGACGGCGCGATCGCGCTTTTCTGTGCGGTGGGCGGCGTCCAGCCCCAGTCCGAACAGGTCTGGCGCCAGAGCGAGAAGTACAACGTCCCCAAGATCGCGATGGTCAACAAGATGGACCGCGTGGGCGCGGACTTTTTCGCGGTCGTCGAAGACATCCGCAAGATTCTTGGCGGAAACCCCGTTCCGATGGTCTACCCGATGGGCGCGGCGGAATCGTTCGACGGCGTGATCGACCTGCTCCGCATGAAGGCGATCAAGTTCGACATGAAGACACTCGGCAAGGTCGCGATCGAGGAGGAAATCCCCGAACAGTATATGGAAGCCTGCAAGGAATGGCGCCAGAAGATGGTCGAGACCGCCGCCGAACAGGACGACGAGCTGCTGGACAAGTTTTTCGCCGGCGAGGAGCTGACGATCGAGGAGATCAAGCGCGGCCTCCGCAAGGGGTGCATCGCCCGGAAGATCGTCCCCACCTACTGCGGCACCGCCTTTAAGGACAAAGGCATCCAACCCATGCTGGACGGCGTGATCGACTACCTGCCTTCCCCGCTGGACATCGGCGACACGGTTTCTGCCGACGACGAGACAAAGGTGCGCAAGCCGGACGACAAGGAGCCGTTCTGCGGCCTTGCGTTCAAGATTGTCACCGACAAGCACATGGGCAAGTTGACCTACGTCCGTGTCTACTCCGGCGTCCTGAAGCTTGGCGAGCCGATCTACAACAGCACCATGAAGCAGGAGACGCGGCCCAACCGTATCTTCCGTATGCACGCCGACAAGCAGGAGGCGCTGGAAGAGGCATACGCGGGCGACATCGTCGCGTGCGTCGGTCTCACCAAGACGCGCACGGGCGACACGCTCTGCGATCCGAAAAACCCGATCACCCTGGAGTCGATCGAGTTCCCGGATCCCGTCATCTCCGTCTCCATCCGGCCCAATTCCCGTGGCGACAACGAAAAGCTCGGCAACGCCCTCTACGACCTTGCGCAGGAAGATCCGACGTTCCAGGTCAAGTATGATTCCGAAACGAACGAGACGGTCATCTCCGGCATGGGTGAACTCCACCTCGAAATCATCGTGGACCGCCTGAAGCGCGAGTTCAACGTCGAATGTACGGTATCGCCGCCTGAAGTGGCCTACCGCGAGACGATCCGCCAAAAGGTCGAGGGCGAGTACAAGCACGTCAAACAAACCGGCGGCCGCGGCCAGTACGCGCACGTCTGCCTGCGCCTCGAGCCGCAGGAACCCGGAAAGGGTTTCGAGTTCGTCAACGAGATCAAGGGCGGCGTCATCCCCGGCGAGTATATCCCCGCCGTCGAGAAGGGCATCAACAAGGCGTTGGAGGCGGGCGCCTACGCCGGTTATCCGGTTGTCGATGTCAAGGTCACGCTCTACTACGGGTCGTACCACGAAGTCGACTCGAACGAATTCGCGTTTATCGAGTGCGCGCGCCAGTGCTTCAAGCAACTTTTCCTGAAGGGGGCGCCGCAGCTGCTCGAACCGGTCATGAATGTCGAAGTCGCCGTCCCTCCGGATCAGATGGGCGCCGCCACCGGCACCCTCAGCCAGCGCCGCGGCCGCGTCGAGGGCATGGAGGACAAGGGCGGTAGCAAGCTTGTCAAGGGTTTCGCCCCGCTGGGCGAAATGTTCGGCTACTCGAACACGATCCGCACCCTCACGCAGGGACGCGGTACCTACACGATGACCTTCGAACGTTACGAGCCGGTCCCGGCTTCGTTGACCGAGAAGATCGTCGAGAAGCGCAAGAAGGAAGGCAAGGTCCGCTAACCGGACTCGATGCCCGGTGGCGGGAATTCCCCCGCCGCCGGCGCAGCCTCGTCCGGCGCGGAAAGGAGTGTAGCCATGACGCTCGAAGAATTACAGGCGAAACACGAAGAATCCTTGAAAGAGCTGGCCGCCGCGACGGATGACGCCGCTCGCGAACAGTTGCGGATCAAGTACCTCGGCCGCAACGGCCTTCTGCCGGCGATCGTCAAAGGGTTTAAGGACCTCCCGAAAGAAGACCGCCCCGCGTTCGGCAAGATTACCGGGCAGTGGCGGCAGGAACTCGAATCCGCCCTCGCCGGGACTGGCGGCGTTGCCGCCGCGCCGAAAGGTCCCGCGTTCGACCCCTCGCTTCCCGGCCGCTGGACGCGCCCCGGCGCGAAAAGCCCGATCTCCCGCGTCATGGAGGAAACCGCCGCGATTTTCGCCCGCCTCGGCTTTAGTGTCGAGGACGGCCCGGATATCGAAAACAAGTTCAACAACTTCACCGCGCTCAACACCCCCGCCCACCATCCTTCGATGGATCCGAGCGACACGCTCTGGCTTACGGACGACCTGCTGCTCCGCACGCAGACTTCGCCCGTCCAAATCCGGACGATGACGGCGAACAAGCCGCCCGTCCGCATCATCACGCCGGGACGTACCTACCGCCGCGACACGACGGATGCGACGCACAGCGCCAATTTCCACCAGATCGAGGGGTTGTATGTGGATATCAAGCCGGTCTCGCTGGCCGACCTCAAATCCACGTTGACCTATTACGCGCACGAAATGATGGGACCCCGCTGCAAGGCGATCCGTTTCCGCCCGCATTTCTTCCCCTTCACCGAGCCGAGCGTCGAGGTGGATTTCCAGTGCCACGTCTGCGGCGGCAAGGGATGCCGCGTCTGCAAGCAGAGCGGCTGGATCGAGGTTGCCGGCGCAGGTCTCGTCGATCCGCGTGTCTATCGTTTCGTCGGCTACGATCCGGAAAAGGTCTGGGGCTTTGCGTTCGGCATGGGCGTCGAGCGGATTGCGATGATCAAGTACGGCATACCCGACATCCGCTGGCTCTACGAAAACGATGTCAGTTTCTTGAATCAGATGGCCTAACACGATGAAAGCAACTTTCAAACGTCTGTTTTGCTTTGGTTTGTTGTTCGCGCTGATGGGAGGGGTGACGTTTTCGTTGCCCGCAGTATCCCCTTCGGGGAGGGGTGACGTTTCCGTTGCCCGCAGTACTCCTTCGGGGGGTGGAACGACCGTCCGCAAAGACGGCGTGTACTACAGCCGCGATCAGGTGGCGCAGTACATCCGTACCTTCGGGACCCTTCCCACCAACTTCATCACGAAAGCCCAGGCCCGCGCGCTGGGCTGGACGGGGGGACCGCTGGAACGCTACGCCCCCGGCAAGAGTATCGGCGGCGACCGTTTCGGAAATTACGAGGGTCGTCTGCCTCGCGGCTCGTACCGTGAGTGCGACATTGACACGCTGCGCCGTCCTCGCGGCGCGAAGCGGATCATCTACACGCCGCAACGGCAGATTTACTATACGGACGATCATTACCAGACGTTCCGTAAGCTTGACTGAGAGGTATCGACATGGCACAGTACACCATCGACCTGGCGGAGATTCCCGATGTGGCGACGCTCCACGAAACCCTCCGCAAGAAACTTCGTTTTCCCCGTCATTACGGTAACAACCTCGACGCCCTCTTCGACACGCTCACCAGCTCTTCCGCACAACGTGAAGTCGTTTTTTGCGGCGGCGCCGAATTCTGGAAACGCGAACCGGAATTTTTCCCCCGCTTCATTCAGGTCTTGTTAAACGCCGAGATGGAGGTCGAAACCTTTTCCGTCACGTTGAAGCCCTAAGAAAACGTCGAGCCTACCGATTTTTTATCCGAAAGCGCGGGTGTGCGTGGAAGTCCGTCCATCCGTCGGAAAGGATGATGGTTGGTTCGTCTGGGGTGTCGGGTATCCAGAGCGCCCGACATCCGGGGTGGTTCGCCAAAAGCGCCATTCCGTCTTTTACACCCAGTACAAAAAGGACGGTTGAAAGCCCGTCCGCCTCTTCCGCCGTCGGCGCGACGACCGTCGTGGCGGCCATCCCTCGGACGGGACGCCCCGTCCTGCCGTCCATGATGTGCGCGTAACGGACGCCTTTGATCACGACGAACCGCTCGTAGTTTCCCGAACTGGCGGCGGCCTCGCCGCCGCGCAACAGGAACGATCCCGCAAAGGAAACTTTCCCGAAGGGATCGCGGACTGCCGTCTTCCACCCGTCGCGGCCAAACGCGCTCCCCTCCAGCGCACGCAGGTTTCCTCCCAGATCGATCAACACGTTGCGGAACGCAGCTTTTTCCAATGCCGCATAGGCGGCATCGACGCAAGAACCCTTTGCGATGCCGCCGAGGTCAAGCTTTAATCCGGCGCGGGGTAGGCGGATTCCTCCGGGAACGGGGAACGTGACATCCCTCCACTCCGCGCGGGCGAGGGCGGCTTGCAACGTCGCGGCGGAAGGTTCCGTCGTGACCGGATCCGCGCCGTTGAATCCCCACGCCTCCATGACCGGGCCGAGCAGGGGATTGAACGCCCCCCCGCTTTCGCGGCAAAGCGCGAACGCCGAGCGCAGCAGCCGGTCGAGCGAAGGGGAAAGGTGGATCACGTCATTCGTCCCGGCGTATCCGTTCACGCGCGCAAGTTCACTGTCGGTGCGCCAAGTGGAAAACACCGCGTCCGCCTCCGTATACACGGCCGTGCATACCTCCTTTGCCCGGTAGCTCATCTCGCGTTGCGGCGACTGGACGGCGGCGACCGTCCCCATTTCCGGCCACTGCACACGGCGTGACATAACGGAACGTTCCCTGCACCCTGACGACAAAAGAAAGAAACACGCCAAGATTCCGGTTGAAATACTTCGCGCCTTGTCACTTGATGCGACGACACCACCCCGGCGTCGCACTCTCCCCCGGTACGACGGCGAGGGTACCGCCCTCGCATCAAGTACAACCTTCATTTTTCCCCCGCTGTGATGACGCCGATCCGGCATCGCGAGTCTTTATCGAAGTATGAGTATCGTGATGTCAGAGGGACCCTGTGTGACGAGCGCGTAGTTGCGCGCAACGACATTGCCCGACGAATCGTAGGCGATGAACGACACGCAGTTCGGCTCGCCCTGCGTCGCCGTGAAGGCCGCCGACGGTAACGCCGCACTGAACACGCGGCTGCCATCCAGCGCCTGGCGATCCACCACGCGGATGCCGTTCACGAAACACGAGACCGTCGCCGCCGTCGAGCCGCTGACGGTAAAACGCGTTTGCAACCTCCGCCCCTTCGGGATGTCGCCCTTTGCGTTCAGGTTCTCGAACACGATCGGCAACGTCACCGCATCGGCGGTGTATGAATGCGTGGAGGAACTCTGCTTCACGCTCGCCATGAGCGTGGGCACGTCCGCAAACTGCGCGTCGAGCCACGTGAGACGCTGCACGAGGTAGGTCTTGAGGCGGGCGACGTCCTTCCCGAACGCGCTGGAGTTGTAGACGTTCCAGCCGTTGTTCCTGTCGTCCCACTTCGCGGAGTTGGCAAGGCACGCCTCGTAGAGGAAGTTGGTGTACTGGTCGATGAGGCCGCCGTCCGCCATGCAGGTGGCAAAGCGGTCGCGCACCTGCCAGTAGCGCGTGTGGAGGCGCGTGCAGAACTCGGGGCTGTCCGCCCACTCCTTGTAGAAAGAATACGCCGTTTTGCCGCTCGCCTCTTGGCACTTCCAGCCCGTCCCGTTGCTGGAGACGCGCAGGCTTCCCACGCCCCAGTCGAAGTCCCACACCGGGCCGAACACGAGCTTCTGGCCCTGCTCCTTGTAGGCGTAGCGGCTCTTCTTCACGGAGTCGTCGTTGCCGAACATCTCCATCACAAGCCAGTAGTTCACCATCGACTCGTAGTCGCAGTAGTCGCCGATCCACTTGTCCTCGCTCGCGTTGTAGCCGTCCCACGACGTGCAGGCGTCCCAGTACTTCTTCAGGTAGGCCTGGCAGTAGTTGAACATGTCGGTGTTGGTGTAGAGGTACTCCGGCGACTTCATCATCGTCTTGACGCCGAGCACGCCGGACGACGTGGTGAACTTCGACACCTCGTCGTACTCCTCCGAGAACTCGAAGAGGTAGCCGCCGGTGATGTCGTTCGTGAACTTCTTGAGAAGCACGGACGGCTGGCCGGTGAGCGTGACGTTGTTCGTCTTGTCGAGATACGAGAAGGTGTCCGTCGTCACCCACGCGAAGTTCTGCTCCAGCTGCGTGGCGAGTTCCTCTTCCTGGTCGTCCGTGAGGCTGTTCGCCTTCGCGAACGCCTCGGCGATGTCGCCCGCGTCCCCTTCCCAATCGTGTACGTTCACGCGCTCCTTGTCCACGCGGATCTGCTCGCCGAACTGGTACGTGCCCTGCCATTCACCGTTGAGGACGCACTCGACCCACGTCGATCTCATGCCGAGCGAGCCGATGTCGTTCGCGAAGTCGGCGGCGAGCTTGTTGCGCATCATGGACTGGTCGTTGTAGTTCGCGAGCAACACCCAGTGCTTCGACTTCGGGATGCCGAACATCTCCGTCTTCTTGTCGAGCTTGAGCTTACACGGCTTCTTAGGGTAGCTGCTCGTGGAGTTGCCGCGCACGTTGATCGTCATCTTTGTCTTCTTGCCGTCATTGATCGGCTTCCATTCGTCGTT
>JAGCVN010000127.1 GCA_017962315.1 Kiritimatiellia bacterium | reverse complement strand
CTTCAGCCGCGATCCCGACGCCTTTCGGGAGCACGTGGAACGGTTCCTCCTGGAGTCCGCAAGTTACTTCGACGCATCCGCCGAGGGCTTCTACCACGGGCTTGTCCTCGGGATGATCTCGTTCATGCGCGACGTGTACGTGATCACGTCCAACCGCGAATCGGGCTACGGACGTTTCGACATCATGCTGAAGCCGCGTGTGGAACACCGCGAATTCCCGGCCGTGGTGATCGAAGTGAAGGCGGCGAAGGGCGAAAGCGACGACCTCGACGCGCTTGCAGCCGAGGCGCGCCGCCAGATCGACGAGAAGAACTACGCCGCGTCGCTCGTCGCGGAGGGCATCGCCGACATCATGAAGTTCGGCATCGCGTTCTTCGCCAAGCGTGCCGCCATCGCGAAGTGATTTTACAAAACCAAGAGTGATAAAAAGGACCGAAAAAATGACAAGCAGAAGAATGTTTCTGAAGGGTGTCGGCATTTTTGCCGCCGCGCTCACCGCCTTTACGGGATGCGTGGGACCGTCTTCGGAGAAGACCGTCGGAGCGGTGGTCGAGAAACCGTTGCGTGTGGCGGTCTTCGTGGACAGGGGGGCGCGTAATATCGGTGTATTCCGCTGGCTTGAGATCACGACGCGCATGAAGGACGCAGTCGCGACGCCAGTTGACGGCGAGGCGGTGCGCGCGGGCGCGCTCGACGCGATGGACGTCCTCGTGATGCCCGGCGGCTCGTCCGTCACCGAGGCGAAGTCGCTTGGCGCGGAGGGCCGCGAGAAGCTCAAGGATTTCATCAGGCGCGGCGGCGGATACATCGGCACGTGCGCGGGGTGCTGTCTGTTGATGGAACCGGCGAAGCACCATCCGGACATGCTCAACCTGATTCCGTTCAAGTTCGGCCCGTCCGGCGGCAAGGCGGACATGTCGATCGCATTCAACGAGCGGGCGCAGGCGCTCGCGGGCATCAAGAAGGGCACGGCGAGCATACGGTTTTCGGAAGGGCCCGTCCTCCTGCCGTCAAAACCAGTTGAAGATGCCTCCATCGAGGTCGTGGCGACGTACGACAGCGATCTCAACTCGATGAGCGAGAAGGAACGTCCGTCGCGGGCGGGCTGCGCGGCGGCGGTCGCGGGGACGTATGGCAAGGGGCGCCTGTTCGTGCTCGCCGTCCATCCCGAACACGACGTTGACGACCACTACATCCTGCAGGGCGCGTTCCGCTACGTGACGGGTCGTGAGCTTTCATGGGACTATCCGCAGCGTCGGCGCGGACAGCTCGTCGTCGGTTTCATGTGCGACGATTCGTTCGGGGTGGAGACGGCGAAGCTCATCCAGCGGCTCGTCACGGACGGCGAGTTCGACGTCGTGCCGCTCAACAAGAAGGAGGTCGGGTCCGGGGGGCTCCGGAACGTCGACGCGGTGCTCGTGCCCGGCGGCATCGGGGCGGCCATGCTCAAAGAGAGCCTTGGCGGTGACAACGCGGGGCGCGCGAAGGAGTTCGTCGCGCGCGGCGGACGCGTGTTCGCCTGGGGCTACGCGGCGGAGGCCGCGGCGAAACTTGATCTCAGCGTGACGTGCGTGGCGGACGGCGAGGCCGCGCGTGCGGCATTGTGCGCGTTCGCGGCGGAACCGGTCCCCGCGCCCGCGCCGTTCACGACGAAAGTGGCGAAGCCCATCCGCGCCGGCATCTACCAGGACCCGAACAACTCCAACATCATCATCGCACGGATGCTCGCGTTTGCGCCCGAGTACGAGCTGAAGTTTCTCTCGCCGGCAGACTACGTGAACGGCGGGCTTGACGCCATCGACCTCATCATCCAGCCCGGCGGCGGCTGCACCTCGCAGTACAAGGCGCTCGGCGAGAAGGGCGCGGAGGCGCTCAAGCGCTTCGTGTTGAACGGCGGGAAGTACTACGGCGTCTGCGCCGGTGCGTTCATGGCGCTGCAGCAGTCGCTTCCGAACCGTCCGCGCATCGGACTCGCGCCGTTCAAGGGCGACGACCCCGCGCACTACCGCGGCTCCGCACCGATCAAGGTGAAGTTCACGGAAGAGGGACAGAAGGCGCTTGAGGGCATCGGGAAGACGCGCACCGTGGTGTACGCGGGCGGTCCCGCGCTCGTGCCGGGCGAACCGGTGGCGGATTCCGACATCAAGATCCTCGGCAGCTACGCCGGACGGAAAATCAGCACGACGAGCGGCAAGCCCGTGGAGGACATGCTCGGCAAGGGCGCGTTCGCGGGCGGCCGTGCAGGCAAGGGGAAGGTGTTCATTTCGTGTCCGCATCCCGAATTCGAGGAGACGAACCACGACATCGTGCGGAGCGGAATCAAGTACCTCACGGGCGTCGCGCCGTCGCCGGCCTACCTGAACAGGACGCGCGGCGCACTTGCGATCAGGTACCGCTCGTCGGACAAGGCGTCGGCAGAGTTCCTGTTCGGAACGCTCCTGCGCGACAGGCGCTTCCACGTGTGGCCTGGAAAGAACGGCGGGGATCTTCCGCATCTCGACGCGGTCGTTCTCACGGACAAGACGAACGCCAACGAAGCGAAGACGATGAACGCCTACATCGCGCGCGGCGGCAGGGTCGTGGCCGTATGCGACACGCCGGAGAAGCGCAAGGCCGCAGAACTGCTGAAGGGCGCGGTCGTTGTCGAGTCCTACGACGACCTGATTGCCGCGCTCCTCAAGTGAACGTCTTGGTGAAGGTTTCGGCGGAGGAGGGCAGGTACGTGAAGGGCGGCGCAAACATGTTGACAGCCGGAGGTAAGTTCGCGGGTGCGAACGTCACGCTCGCCGCCGGTGCGCAGAAGTGCGAAGGGCGTCTCCGTGAACGCCGACGGCAACATCGTTTTTGAGGCAATCCCCAGCGGCTTCATCGTAATCGTCCGGTAGGCAACGGGCGGGACGCCCGTTGTCCCAGTTGCGGGCAAAATGCCAGAAATCTGATTTTTAATTTTCTCCTACACAAGGGCGTGGATTTTTTGTATAATTTACGGCGTTGGGGCGTACGGGCGGCTCGGCGGAGTTCCTCGACCGGCCGGAGCAATGATTTTGCAAGATCAACAACAAGGCATAGGAAAAATGAAAACAGGTAAGGCTAAATCCGCTGCCAAGACGACAGCGTTCGGCGCTCTTGCAATCGCGTTTGCGTTCGCGCAGTCCGCGCACGCGGCTTACGTGGCATGGTACGGCGGCGGTTCTTCCCCATTCTACTGGGATGACACGAGCAACTGGCGCTACAACTCAGGTTCGCAGAGCAACCCCAAGTGGGCAACTCCAAGTTCCGTGCCTACCGGTAACTACTGGAACATCGACGAGTCGGTGTTGAACAAACTCAACAGCAGCAAGTTTGCGTCTGGCTGGAATCCGAAAATCATCACTTTCAGAACCGTCGGGACCTTCGGCAGCGCGTTGAACTTCAGCGCAGGAAGCGAGAGCCAGCCAATCGTATTCACGACGGAAGACGATGCCCACGGCATTTCCAAACCGGGTTATCTGTTGAATATCAAGGGCGGCGGTCTGCACATCCAGAGGGGCACGTACAAATCAAACCTAACCGTTGACGGACATCTAAGGCTTGGCGACGGCAATCACTTCGTTTCATACGAGACGGGGGCCGTTTCCGGATCCGGGACGCTTGTCTTCGACAGCGCAACGCTGAAGGCGACGTCCGTCGCCGCAAGCCTTACGGTGAACGTTGGAGCGGCCGGCGCGACGTTTGACACGGCCGGCGGTACCCTGACGATCAACGCGGCGCTCAACGACAAATCCGGCGAGGCCGGCAACGTCCTCTTGACTGGCGGCGGCAGCGTCGCGCTCGTCGGCGCGGCGGAATACACCGGCAAGACGTCCGTCATGCCCGGCACCGTGCTCGACGTCTCGCACGACAACGCGGCAGCGATTCTTTCGCACGGGCTCGAGCTTGTCGGCATTCCGGCTCTCGATACGCCCATCACGGTGCTGACGTCTGCGGAAGACCTCAGCGATCTCGACCTCTCCGGCGTTGCGTGTCCGGCGGCGGCGACGTTCACGGCGGCGTTCGGCGCCGACGGCAAGTCCATCGTCGTCACCTGCACCGCGCACGCCCCCGGCTGGTATGTCGGCCCGGCGGACGGCGATTTGAGCGTCGGCGCCAACTGGACGGGCGGGGCCGTCCCCAACGGCATTCCCGCCGTGTTCTTCTGCACGACGCCCGCCTCGCTGACCGTTCCCGAGGGGGTGACGCTCTCGCCGTCGTCCATCGTGTTTCAACGGTATTGCGCCTCGGTGTCGATCGGTGGCGACGGCGCGTTTTCTGGCGTGTCCAAAGTGGAGAACAATTCCGCAAGCACCATGGAATTGGCGACTCCAGTCAGTTTCGCGACGAACATCGACGTTGTGCAGAATCCCGGCGCGGTCAAGTTCAGCGGCGGTGCAACGGGCGTGAAACTCGCGCGCGCCACCAACATCCACGGTCTGTACACGCTCACCGTTTCCGGCGACCATACGGAAATCGCCAACACGACGGTGAAGAGCGACGGCGAATACCGTCTGCCGAACGGATGCTTCTACAAGCACAATGCCGACTTCAATGTAGATGCCGGCGGCAAGGCGGTCGTCAAAAGCGCCAAAATCGATCATAACAATAAGGATGGAAAACGGCTTCTGGACAACCTTTCCGGGACGTTCATCGTCGAGGGAGAGTTTCAGGTCAAGGGAGGTAATAACCGCCCGACGCACTACCTAGCGAATGGAGGAAACGGCGTTCTTGTCGTTGGAGGCATAAGGATCTCCAATGGTGCGTATTTCGTGCCGTATACGTCGGGGGGAATCAAGGCGGTGATTGGTTCCGGCGGCATTGTTCGCGGGGTAGGCTACATAAGGGTGTACAACTCGGGATCGATGGAGATTGGTTCAAGTGCCGACTGGACGATGCGTTACGAAGATTACGGCCACACCGACACCGCCAATCCTGCGATCTACAAGCACAACAGCACGACCACATCCACTCTCACATTCGACACTTCCGACTACTACGATCCGTCCGTCGGTCGCACGATAACCTGCGAGGCGCCCATTGCGGCGGAAAACGCGAACAGCGCCAATGCGTTCAAGGTCAACGTCAAAGGCTGCGGCGGGTTCGTGTTCGCCAACACGTCAGACGGCAACATCTTTGCCGGTGGGCTGACGGTGCAGGATTCCGCAACGGTGTCCGTCATGCCGAGCGCGAGGCCCGGGAAGGGCGCGGTGACGCTGCAGGGAACATCGACCTTGAAGCTGGCGCAGTCTGGCACGGTCACGCTCGGCGGCAACCTGTCGCTCGCGGAGGGGACGACGCTTGCGTTCAACTACACGGACAATGCGACAGCTCCGGTTCTCGACGTGACGGACAAGACCGTGACGGCGAGCGGGACGATCGCGGTGAAGGTCTCCGCCGCGGATGGCGTGAAGCCAGGAGGCAGTGCGACCGTGCTGACGCAGGGCGGCGCGTTCGCGGGCAAGGACGTCGCGCTCGCCGCTGGCGCGCCGGAGTGGGCGAAGGGCGTCTCGGTCAACAACGATGGCAACATTGTCCTCAAACTCATGCGTAAGAGCACTGTTATCATCGTCAGGTAGTCAACGGGCGAGACGCCCGTTGTCCCAGTTGCGGGCAAAATGCCCGCCACCCCAATAAATGCCCGCCACCCCAATAGTGGGCAAGATGCTGCGTGCGTTGGTTCACCTAATCGTGAAAAACTTGGATAGGTGAACCATTTGCAAGGGAGGATTTGGTTCACCTAATCGTTTTTTTCTTTGATAGGTGAACCAATTCCGATTGACCTGAATGCCAGAAATCTGATATAATCTTCCCGTTCTGACAAGAAAGGACCCTCTCCACATCGGCAATGCGCTGATCGAATCTGCGATGACGCCGACGGAGTTCCTCGACTGCTAGGAGCAAGTCCAGTGATTTTTAGAACCACAAAGGAGAAAACAACGATGAAAATGATAACTGGCAAAATCCCCATGGGGGGGGTAAAACCGTAGTTTCCCTCCTCGCCGCGACAGTCTGCATGGCGGCGCCATTGTCGGCGCGGGCGGCGGACCGGCATTGGGATGCAACGAAGGTCGGCGGAAGCGAGGAAGCCCCGTACGATATCTGGGACACGACGAACTGGGACGGCGCGGTCGGTGCCGGCAACCAACTGCATCTCTCCGTCTCTGAGAAGACGTACATCAGTAGCACCAGCAGCACGCAGATCGCGAACGACTTCGCCGTCGATTCCGGCGACTTCGTGTTCATCGGGCCGCTGAAATTCTACTGCTTTAAAAACACGACCGCGAACGCGACGGTGAACATCGTGAAGAAGGGCGACTGGGAGGTTTACAACTATGAGTTCTGGGGCGGTACAGCGGAAGGTGTCCATCTTACGTTCACGAACGAGAGTGGTAACCTGACCAAGACAGGCAGCAACCGCCAGACAATCTATCTCGCCGAGGGCTCAAACTCGGAAGTGGAGTTCTACCATCAAAGTGGGACGATGACCGCTGCGCAGTACGGCGTCATCCTCGGGCGTAAAACCGCGAAGCGGGCGTACCTCGAAATCAGCGGTGGAATCGTCAAGAACACGGCGGGGAACATCGCTCTCTGCGAAATCAACACAGATACTGGCGTCGGCGAGCTCAAAATTACAGGTGGCGAACTTCAGGCGACCGCAGGGTCGATCATCGTCGGCGCGAACGGAAGGGGCGTCTTCACGGTCGAGGGAGGTCTTGCAACCGCGTCTGCGAACGGCGTACTGTTCTGCGCCAATCCCGCCTGCGTTTCGGGCAGGGATTGTTTCCTTAACCTCAACGGCGGTACGCTCGCCACGAAGACTGTCAAATACGGCTCCGGCGCGGCGGCGGCGACGTTCACGCTCAACGGCGGCACGCTCAGGGCGCTTCAGGCCGGCACGCTCGTCGCGGCGCACAACAACCTGTCCGTCAAGGTCGGCGCCGGCGGCGCGAAGATCGACACGGCCGGATACGACATCACGATTGCCGAGGATCTCGACGACGCGACGGGCGAAACGGGCAAGCTGACGTTCACCGGCAACGGCGGCACGGTGCGCCTGACGGGCGCTGTGAACTACACCGGCGTGACGTACCTGAACGAGCAGACGCATCTCGTCGTCGCCGACGGTACGGCCAAGGACGCGATCCTCTCCCGCGGCTTGACCGTCCTGAGACCGGTCGGGGTTTCCGCCGAAGGCACGCATATCCTTCTTTCATGCGCCGACGGCACGCCCTGCACGACTGCCGACCTTGCGTCTGTCACGCTTGGCGCGGGCCTTGACGGCGCGACGCTTTCCATCGTCGATGGCGCAATCGCCGTCACCGTGACGAGGCGGGCGCTCACCTGGGCCGGGGCGACCGGCGTCTCCGCCTCCTGGGACGGCGCGAACTGGAACGGCGGCGCAAGCTGGACGGACGGCAACGACGCGATCTTCGCGACGGACGGCGCCATCGCCGATGTCGACACGGCGGCCACTGCGAGTACGGTGACGTTCAGCGAAGACGCCACCATCGCCGGATCGGCATCGCTGACGGTGCCGGTTGTCTCCGTTGCGGACGGCGTGACGGCGACGATCTCCGCGCCGTTCGGCGGCGACTTCGCAAAGACGGGCGCGGGGACGCTCGTTCTTCCGGCGAAACCCGCCACCACGCTCACGCTTTTGGAAGGTGCGCTCTCCATGGACGGCGGCACGTTCGACGGCATTCCGGCAACGACCGCCGAGACGGACGCGACGCTCACGAACGGCACATACGGCACGGCGAGCGGTGTGTTCACGCTTCCGTGCGGAACGTTGCGCTTCGCGAGCGACGCGGCTCTGGCGAGCCAGGCCAGCGTGACGATCGGAACGTCCGCAACGGATGCCGCGACGCTCGTGAAGGACGGCGGCGATTGGACGGTGAGCGGGAACTTCTTCATCTGCAAGACCACGGCTGGGACCACGGCGACGTTCATTCACAGGGGCGGCACGCTGACGGCCGGAAGCTACCTGTCCGTCGGCGATGTCGCCGGTGGAAACCTCGGGTCGATGGAGATCAGCGGCGGAACGGTCAGGACCACGCATACGGGCAGCTACACGATCGTCGGTGCCAATAACGACGGAATGCTCACGGTCAAGGGCTCGGGTACGCTTGACGCGGCGGGGAGCCTGCTCGTCGCTCATTCGGGAGATGGCACCGTCGTGATCGACAACGGCGGAAGCGTCACGCTTGGATCCGACGTGATCTTCGCCTACGCCGCAGACGCCGGCGACGGGCTGGTTGATCTCAAGACGGGCGGCTCGCTCCTCGTGAAGCGCATCTGGTACAACGCCGGAACATCCGCCCTCAGCACGTTCAGGTTCAACGGCGGAACGGTCATGTGCAGCTACCAGGAGCTCATCACGGCGCACGACAGGCTTTTCGTCAAGGTGACGGCGAATGGCGGTATCATCGACGTCAACGGCTTCACGGTGGCCGTTCACGAGCCGATTCTTGAAGACGCGGAATCGACTGGCGGCGGCATGACGTTCAAGGGCGGCGGGAAGATCACGCTCGCGGCGGGCAACACGTACACGGGCGCGACGACGGTGGAGGTCGGCACGACGGTTCTCATTCCCGAGCCCGGCGCGATTGTTGGCGGACTTGCGGTGACGGTTCCGGCGACGGCGCCTGCGGATGGTGTCTATGTGCTTCTCTCGATTACAGGCGAAGGGACGTTCCCGGCAAGCGCGTTGACGGGCGTTGCTGCGCCGGCGGGATGCCGTCTCGTCCTTTCCGCCGACGGCAAGTCCGTGCTCTGCGTTTACGGCAATCCCGATCCCGCATGGATCGGCGGCGCGAGCGGAAGCCTCAGCGTCGGCGCGAACTGGTCCACGGGCGTTGTCCCGACAGGCGACAACTGCATCATCGGCAACGTGACGGAGGCGAACCTCACTGTCGGCGACACCTTTGCCGCGATCTCCATCACGTTCCCGGCGGAAACCGCGCTTGTCACCATTTCCGGCGAACGGACGCTTTCCGGCGTCACGGCGATTGTGAACCATGCGCCGTTCCACCACGTGTTCAACTGCCCGATTGTCTGCGCGGACGGCATCACGCCCGACATCACGCGCGGCTCCGGCGACTACATGGTGTTCGCGGGCGGCATCACGATGTACGACGCGCCGAAGACGGGCAGCGCCACCGTCGACTACTGGAGCGGCAACGTCACGCTCACGACGGAGTCGGAACAGCGATATGTGACGAGCGGGAACTACGGCGATCTTGTGCCTGGCACGACATTCTCGTTCAACAACGGCAACATCGACCACATGTTCATCGACGCCGGGGCGACGGCAGTTGTCGAGCGGTTGGTGTACAACAACTGCGTCAGGTCGTCGGCGTCGGGCGGCAAGACGGCCTACTTCAACGTTGTCTTCGA
Source organism: Kiritimatiellia bacterium (assembly GCA_017962315.1). Taxonomy (GTDB): domain Bacteria; phylum Verrucomicrobiota; class Kiritimatiellia; order RFP12; family UBA1067; genus RGIG8368. Next base: position 31,026 of record JAGCVN010000127.1, on the reverse strand, counting down.
CAACGGCAACGGGGTTGTCCGCACGAAGGAGGTCAGGACGACCGGCGACGCCGTCCTCTTCCATTCGTATGCCGGTGCGGATCTGGTCGGCGGCACGATCATCGCGGAGAAACTGACGTGCGCGGCGACCAAGAAGACGGGGGGCGGTTTCCCGTACCCCGTGTTCATGCTCAACTGCGGCGGACTCACGGGCACGACGGTATCCACCGGCGGCTACAATGGCGAAGGCGTGTGGGTGATTGGGCCGGGCGGACTTTCCTTCCCCGAAACGGCGATTTACGCTGGCGCGCACTACGAGACGAAGCTCGGCAAGACGCTCGACGGGCGTCCGGCGGCGACGCTCCACTCGTATGCGGACTGGACGCTCATGGCGCATCCGAGCGGGCGCGCCACATGCGCCCTCCAGATCGGTGACGGGAACGGCGGATTCCTTGTCATCGACACGAGCCACTACGCGATCGGCGACGCGGAATACGATTCCGCGACGAGCCACACCGTCACGCTTGACGGAATGGTGACCGTCGGCCCGATGCACATCACAGGCAACGGCAAGGTCGTGTTCTCGAACGAGAACAGCAGCTTTGGCGGTCTTACCGTACAGGACACGGCGACGGCGTCGGTGAAGGTTGGCTGCAAGCCCGGCAACGGCCTTGTGACCGTCAACTCCGGCGCGACGCTGGAGGTGGCGGAGTCCGGCGCGGTCGCGCTCGGCGGCGGCCTGACGCTCGTGGACGGCGCGGCACTCGGCTTCAACTTCACGGAGAAGGCGACGGCACCGGTGCTTGACGTGACCGGCAAGACCGTGGCGCTCGGTGAGAACGGCACGGTCGTGGTGAAAGTGTCGGCGGCGGAAGGCAAGCGCGCGAAGGGCGGCGCACATGTGCTCACTTCGGGCGGTGCGTTCACGGACGCGAACGTTACGCTCGCCGCCGATGCGCCGGATTGGGCGAAGGGCGTGTCGGTCAATGCCGATGGCAACATCGTTCTTGAGGCAATCCCCAGCGGCTTCATCCTAATCGTCCGATAGGCAATGTGTACCCCTGCCAGGTAACACGCTCAATAGTAGAACGGGTAAGCGACTCGTTGTATTATGCCTGAAGAGTCCCAATAATTTGCAAATTGACAGACCTTTCCCAAACCGCTAAGATGTGAACATACGTTTGGGGAAGACAGGTTTCCCTGATGGAAATTTGCAAAGGAATGTGGCGATGAAGACAAAAACGATCGGTAAGGTTGCGCTTGTCGCGACCGCAATCTGCATGGCGGCGGCAGTGCCGTTGATGGCGGCGCAGCGCAACTGGAAGGGCAACGGCGCCAACACGCTCTGGAACACGTCGGGCAACTGGGACTCCATGCCGGGCGGAAGCGACTCGTTGGCGTTTAGAACTGCCGGCGTCAAAAACATGACCGCCACGCTGAATGGCTCATACACCTACACTGGCAATATCCACATGGGTGCCGGAAGCTCAGCATCCAATCCCTACATCTTTGAGGCGACCGATCCAGCTAACAAGCTGACCATCAAGGACGACATCTGGTTCGGTTATTTCGAGGACGGCTGGCTGTGGATCAAGTCCGGGACCTATGAGTTCAACGGCACCAGCGGGAAGAAGACCCATCTCGGCGAAGGTAGTGGAGCCACCCACAACTTCTGGCTGAAGGTCGGCGATGGGTCGTCAACCGTGTCCTTGACGACGAAGTCCCACGCTTATCTTCGCGGCGGAAGCACGCTTGTTGCAGACAAAGCGACGCTCGACTTCTCCGCCGGCTCCTTTGAGCAGAACGAGACGTCGGCGTCATATATCACGAACACAACGATGTCGGCTCAGTATATGCGCACGTACGCGACATCCTCGGTGACCTTTTCCAATTCCACGTTGACGGTTTCGCGCGACCTCAACGTCGCCAACAACAAGGGGGCGAACAGCGTGTTCAGGGGGACTTCAAGCACTGTGCGCCAGACAGGTTCGGGCAATGTATTCAACGTGGGCGTTGCCGAGAACGCCACGGGCATCGTCGAGCAGTTTGGCGGCGACTGGACTTGCTATTATCTGCGGCTTGGGTCGGGCAACGGCTCCTGCGGCACGTTCACGATGGACGGCGGAACGCTGACGTCCTACAACGAGTTATCAATCGGGACGTCCGGCACCACCTCCGGTAATACGTTCACGCTGAACGACGGAACGGTGACATCGAGCGGGAGCACCTATATCGGCAGGGCGAGCGGGACCTCGGGCACGTTGGTTCTCAACGGCGGAACGTTCACGGCAAAGAGCATCATCTCGTCCGGCTCCGGCAAGATTGTTCTGAATGGCGGTAAGCTTGCGGCCAGCGCGGCGGGAACGTTCATCCCTACCTCAGTGCCCGTCGAAGTCGGCGCGAACGGCGGCACGATCGACACGGCCTGGCACAACATCACCATTACACCCGGCATCTCGGACGTGTCCGGCGAGAACGGCACGATCTCCTTCGTCGGTGGCGGCATGGTCACGCCGGTGGGGACGCTCGGCTGCTCGGCCGTGACGCTTGACGCCGGCACCTCGCTTGCCGTCGCGGACACAAACAAGTCCTTCATCGAGAACCTGTCGGTCGATTTCTCCGCCAACGGGGCCGGCGACGGTGCGCTCGTCATCACGAACACGACGGAGAACGGCACGTTCAGCGCGGCGGACCTCGCGGCCATCACGCTCACGGGGAATGAGGGCAACCGCTACGCGCTTGTCTTGGCCGACGGCAACACGACGATCAGGGTTCTCGACACGCTTGCGGGCGAGTACGTCTGGAACGACGGTGCGTCCGAGGCGGACTGGACGGCCGCCGGCAAGTGGTCGAAGGGAGGCGTTGCGGGCGACTGGTTCAACTCAACCCATGCCGCGTTCGCGAACTCCGGCGACAAGGCGACGCTCAGCGCCGACGTCACGGCGGTTGACGTGACGTTCCGGGCCGACGCGGAGGTTCTTGCGGGCGGCGGGACGTTGACGGTGCCGGCCGTCATCGTCTCGAATGGCGTTGCGGCAGCAATCGCCGCGCCCATTGCCGGCCCGCTCACCAAGGACGGCGCGGGCACTCTCACGCTCGCTACAAGCCGCATGACGGACGAAACCGTGCTTTCCGAGGGAACGCTCGCGTTTTCCGGCACGGCGTCGATCAACTGGACGAAACTTACCTTCGGCACGGATCCCGCGAAACCCGTGACGCTGCGCATGGAGCAGAACGCGACAATCGCGAACCGTCCGGCGCAATGGTATATTGGCAATGACGCGAACATCACCTCTACCATCGTCAAGGCGGGCGGCGACTGGACGCTTAATAACGTGTACCTGGCCTGTGCGGCTGGCGCAAACACGTCGTTCATCCACGAGAATGGAACAATGACGATTTCAAGTACCGTCGATCTCGGCAAAGTTGACACCGCCTCTCATACGTATTTCGAGGTCGCCGGCGGCACGGTGACGCATAATGGGTATATTCACATGGGTTCGAGCTCTCCCGCGACGATGACCGTGAAGTCGGGGGCGAAATATGAATCGACGGAAACCTCCTACGGCATCATCGTGGCCGGGAACGCCAAGGGAACACTGAACGTGCAAGGCGGCGAAGTGTACCTGCTCGGCCCGATCAACATGTGCTATTACGGAAACAAGAGCCCAGTTGGAACGGTGAACGTCACGGACGGCGGCGTTGTCACATGCGAAAGGATCATCGTCAACGGAAAGAGCTCTGGCGGCTCGGCGGCGGTGACGCTCGACGGCGGAACGCTTCGCGCAAACAAGGACAACTCGGCGTTCATCCCGAACAAGAACAACCTGACCGTGACGGCCGGGGCGAATGGCGGAACGATTGACACGAACGGCAAGGACATCACGATTGCCAGAACCATTTCCGGCACGGGTAGCCTGACGTTCAAAGGCGGCGGCAAGGCAAGATTTACAGTCGCGCCATCCTACACCGGCAAGACGGCGGTCGAACTTGGAACGACGGTGTACGTCGCCGAGCAGAGCTATCTCGCGAGCGGCTACGAAGTCGTGGTCCCCGAGACCGCACCTGCGGACGGCGTCTATGCAATCTTCACGATCAGCGGCGCGGGGACGTTCAACTCATCCGCCCTTGACGGCGCGGTTGTTCCGGCCGGGGCCTCGCTGCGTCTCTCGACCGACTCGAAAACCATCCTCTGCGTCTATGGCAATCCCGGATACGTCTGGGTCGGCGGCGCAAGCGGTAGCCTGAGCGACGGCGTGAACTGGCTGCCCGGCACGGTTCCGACGAGTGGCGACTCCTGCGTAATCGGCAACGACACGGCGGCGAATCTCACGCTTGGCGACACGTTCGCCCCGTCGTCGATCACATTCACGACGAATTCCGCGCTTGTCACGATCTCCGGCGAGAGGGCGCTTTCCGGGTTGACCTCCATCGTGAACAACTCTTTGCAGCACCATGTGTTTGCGTGTCCGGTCGATGCGCGCGCGGCGACGCCGGCGCTGCCGCTTGCCGACGCGAATTACCTCGTGTTCAGCGGCGGAATCGCGCTCACGGCCATGCCGTCCGTCGATGAGATGCGCCTTGCGGGCGTGTGGAACCTGGATGGGAACTGGAATGAGCCTCCGACCGGGGCGAGCATCCTGTCCGGCGCGACGGTCAACGTGACGGGGACACTTGATAACGGGTACAATCTTGTCATCAATGAAAACGCCACGTTGAACGTTGCGGAAGTGAAGGCCGCGTTAGGCGCGACAAACAAGAACCGTTTCCTCTACAAGAACGCCGGTACGTTCAACGTCACGGGCGAGATGCTGGATACGATTGGGTCGAACGCCACAACGGCATATAGTCTTGCCGGCTTCTTCGCCGTTGCGACTGGCGATGCCGTGACGCGGGCGAAGGGACTTGTCCACAACGGCTCGACGCAGAAAAATCATCAGTTCTACCTCAACAACGTGAGCGACAGCATCACCAACACAATCGTTCTGGGTTCCGGCGGACTCTCCTTCAGGGACAACCGCAGGAGCAACTCCACCTGCTATCCGTACTTCATGATCAACTCAGGCAAAACCGTCGTGCTTGCATCGTCTGACGACTGGTCGTTTGGAGTGAATCCGACGAGCTATGACCTTTGCCTCGAGCTTGGCGGGGCGGTCACCGTCGATACCTCGGACTACGACGACCGCACGGTCGCTCGCACTATCCGCTCCCTCGGACGAATCGGCAGCGGAGGATCGATGACCGTGAAGGGCTGCGGAAAAATTGTATTCGAGTATCCATCCGATTTCATGGGCACACTGACTGTTCAGGACACGGCAACCGTGTCCGTCAAAGTCGGCTGCGGCTTCACTCGTAGCGGCAATGCGACGGTAAACAGCGGTGCGACGCTGGAGATGGCGCAGTCCGGATCGGTCACGTTTGGCAAGAACCTCACGCTTGCGGATGGCGCGTGCCTTGGGTTCAATTTCACGGACAAGACGCCGCCGGTTCTCGACATGTCGGGCAAGACCTTGACGCTGAATGGCCAGTCCAACGTCGTCGTGAAGATCACGGCGGCGGAAGGCAAGCACGCGAAGGGCGGTGCGAACGTGCTGACTGCGGGCGGCAAGTTCGCGGGTGCGAACGTCACGCTCGCCGAGGGCGCACCGGAGTGGGTGATGGGCGTTTCGGTCGTGGACGGCGAAATCGTTCTCGCCTCCAAGGCCAGAGGCCTTATCCTCTTCGTCAAGTAGCCATTGTATTCGCGAGGGATTTGTTTTCCTACGTTTTTGTGGGAACGGATGCCACGTGGTTTTTGGTTGAAACGCAAAGACTCAGGGGCAGCGTTCCCAATGCCCTTCGCGGGGGTGGGGCGGGGCGGATGACAGGAGTACGTGAGTAGCTTTTAACGCTGCCTCCCGCTCGCGCCTCGGCGCGAGTGATTCGATTCGGATAACTTGCTATATTGTGCCTCCGGCAAACCGTGGGGTGAAGTTTTAAACGAGAGCGGATCGGCCGCGCGCGGGAGCATTCATGGGGATAAATGGCATATTATAGGCAGACCCGCCGCCCGCGCTTTGCACGGGGATGTAAATGAAGATAAGCTGTCATAACACCTTTCGCTTTTTCAACGTATCGTTATAGCCAAAGTCATACGTTCAAATGCTGATGTGCCTAATCGTTAGGCATTCAGACGGCGGATTCGGCGTTCTTGCAGAGGGAGGCGGATCTTGAAACAAGTCCCTGCCTCAGGCTTGCTGGAAACCTCGATTTCGCCGCCGTGGCCGCTCACGATCCGCTTGACGACCATCAGGCCGAGGCCGTTTCCATCGGCCTTTGTCGTGTGGTAGGGTTCAAACAGTCTGCCAAGCTCTTCCGGAGGGATTCCTTTCCCGTTGTCCACGATGGAAATCGTCACGAAGGTGTCGTCGACTTCGAAAAGGATGCGGAGGCGGCCGCCGTCAGGCATTGCCTCCATCGCGTTCTTCATTAGGTTGAAGAAGACCTGCTGCATCTGTTGCCGGTCGAGCATCAGTTTGGGAATCCGTGCGGGCGCGTCGAGCGAGACGGCGATCCGCCTGTTCCCCAGTTCCGTCTGAAGTACCTTCAGCGAATCCTTGACGACCTCTTCCGGGTGTTCCGGGCGCAGCACGAGCCGGGAGGGGCGCAAGGCACCGAGGAACTGGCGGATGATTGTGTCCAGTCGTACCACTTCGCTGCGCGCCACCTGTACCAGCCCGTCGTAATGGTTGCGTACGTCTTCGTCGAGCGCATACTCCTCGCGAAGGTCCCGTGCGAGAACCTGCAAATGGATGTTCAGGGCGTTGAGCGGGTTGCCGATCTCGTGGGCGACGCCGGCGGCAAGCTGGCAGATGGCGTTGGTCCGTTCCGTTTCGAGCGCGGAATTTTCCCGGAGGCGTTCCGACGTCACGTCCCGGAGGATTACCAGTATGTTCTCTTCTGAGGTGTCGCGGCTCAGCGGGGCGGCGTAGACGCTGACGAAGCGGTGTTCCGGGTACATCACCTCGATTTCGCGCGTGACCAGGCTGGTCCATCCGCTGGGATCGTGCTTGCCGTTGACGAGGTGTTCCCAGTCCCATTCCTTGAGAAGGCGGAACATGGAGTGCCCGCGTTGCTCGGCGAAACGGAAGCCGACGATCTGCTCGGCTGCCTGGTTGGCAAAGACAAGGCATCCCGAACCGTCCAGCACGAGAAGTCCTTCCTGGATGGTCTGGAAGATCGTTTCAAGGAAACCGCGTTCGTTCGCGAGACGCTGGATCTGCGCCTGGAGACTGCCCGAGTCGAGCTTGTCCACGCGGGAAACGAGCCGGTCGAAAAATCCGGATGCCATGTCGGACACCTCCCTGCGGCGTCTGGGTTAGAAGAAAAGGTCACGCTCGCCGTTGCAGATACGGTCGTAATGTTCCTTAACCGTGGGCCAGAAGCGGGGAAGCCACTTCTGGATCGCGGCAAGTTCGCTCTCGATGACCGGCGTACAGAGTTTCAACGCCTCGGGAGAGGCGAAATCGTCCAGCCATTCACGGAACGTCAACACGGCGTTGACCTTGCAGAACTTGCCCTCCTTGCCGGTCTTGAGTGCGTCCATGATACAGCCCCCCGTGCGTCCGCAGCGGTATCCCGCCGTGCAGAACGAGGTAATAATGCCGCGTTTCGCGAAATCGCAGATAAGCCCCTCCAGCGTCCGGTTGTCCGCCAGCATGAACTGCTGGATGTCCATCTCCTGGTGGGACTCGTGCGCGAAGTCGCTGTACCCTTTGATGGCGATGTTGCTGCTCGCGTCCATCTGCGTGACGCCCCAGTTTACAGAGGCGTCGCGCGTGGCGGGTGATTCGCGGCAGGTGATGATCATCCCCGTGTAGGGTACGGAGAGGCGCGTGACGATGACGATACGCCGGAAGGTCGCGTCGTCGAAGATGTAGGGCGATTTTTGCGGGATGTCCGTCCCGCTGGCTGGTTGCATCCGGGGGAAGGAGATGGTGTGCGGGCCGATGTTAAACCATTTCTCAAGGTCGCGTGAATGGTAGAGCAGGGCCATCACCTCGTATTGCCAGTCGTACAGGCCGAAGAGGACTCCCAGACCGACGTCGTCCACGCCCGCCTCCATGCAGCGGTGGAAACAGGTGGTGCGCCAATCGTAGTTGCCCTTCACCGTATCCTGCGGGTGGAGTCGTTCGTAGGTCGCGCGATGGTAGGTTTCCTGGAAAACCTGGAAGGTGCCGATGCCGACCTCGTGCAGGACGCGCAGGTCTTCGACAGGCAGGGGCGCGGCATTGACGTTGACGCGGCGGATTCCGACGTTTGTTCCTTTTGGGGACTTCACCTGCCGGGCGTAGATGGTCTGGATGGTTTCTGCGAAATAATCCGTCGAGGTGAGCGGATGCTCGCCGTAGACGGCAATCAAGCGCTTGTGGCCGATCTTTCCGGCGAGGATGTCGATTTCCTGCTTGATCTCGTCCATTGTCAGCATCCGGCGGCGTTCCTGCGGGTTGTCGCAACGGAAACCGCAGTAGCGGCAGCGGTTCACGCAGAGGTTCGAGATGTAGAGCGGGGCGAACATCACGACCCGGTTGTCGTAGACGGAATGTTTGATTTCCAGCGCGGCGCGTTCCATCTCCTCCAGGAGGGCAGGGTCGTCCACCTGCAGCAGGTAGGCGGTCTCTTCTGGAAGCAGGGTGTTGAGGGTCCGTGACTTGGCGAGGATGTCGCGGACGCGCGCGGGGTCGTTCTTCGGGAGCGCCGCCGCCGTCGCGAGATCCGCAAGGATCTTCGCGTCGTCGATGAAGTGTTTTCCGCCGGGCAGGTAGCGGTCGATCTGGTCCTGCCGAACAAAATGCTCCCGGTAATCTGCGACGTCCTTGTAATGGCGGATGGAAGGGCTTGGAAAAGTCAACATGGCTGGTCTCCTGTTGTTCCCCTGCGGACGGGAACCCTTCCTTCGGAACGTGCCGCACCGCGTCGGGGCGGCGGCACGGGATTCCTAGGGTCAGGTGGGAATTCCCTCGCCGTGGAAACGAGCCGCCAGTATACGCGGATTCCTCCAGCAAGGCAAGGCGGAAAATCACACGGGCGACGTCCGCGTTGTCTTCCCCGGACCTGCGCCTTACTGCGTGCGCGCCCCTTTGCGTTGCCGCTTTCGGATGCGTTCATCGAAAAAGCAGAGGCGTCCCGTGCCCCTGTTCCGGTTCGGATTGACAATGCAGGGGGGGCATAGTACAATGGGCGACATTCCGTGGGGCGGCTGGCCCGGTTTACGTATGGTCAGGCGGGGTGCCGTCGGCGTACGCGGCCGTGCCCCGCGCGGGGAAGGGGGCGTATCGCCCGACAAAAGGGGGATGTTTGAATCATGACGCTTGTGGAATTCGTGCCGCCGACACCGCACCCGCTCTGGAAACTTTGCCCGCAGATGGGTATCACGGATGTGGTTGTGAAAGTCCATCCGGACCAGACAGGGCTTCCCGATCCGTGGTGCTATGAAACCCTTTCGGGGATTGTTTCTCGCCTGAAGTCCGCCGGACTGGCCGTTGTCGGCCTTGAAGGCGACCCGTTCGACCTGTCCCCGGTCAAGGAATACGGCGCGGAGGGCACTGGAAATCCGGAGGCGAGGGAGGAGGTGGCGGCCCGTTACCGCGAACTGCTGGAGTCGATGGGACGTCTTGGGATTAAACTACTCTGCTACAATTTCATGGTGGGGAGGGGATGGTCGCGCACGGGCGTACGCGAAGGGCGCGGCGGCGCGAAGGCGACCTGTTTCTCGCTTGCGGATTCGATGGCGCTTGATGGCTGCCGGGAACAAGCGGAAGCAAGGCTCAGGTTAAATGCAGACCAAGTGTGGAGGAATTACGAATTCTTCCTGAAAGCCGTCATGCCGACAGCGGAGAAGTGGGGAATCCGTATGGGACTGCACCCCGATGATCCCTGCCTCCCGTCACTTGGCGGCTATGCGCGCATCTTCGGTTCCGTCGAGGCATACGACCGTGCCTACGCGCTCTATCCCTCGCCCTCCAACGCCGTCACGTTCTGTCAGGCGAACTTCAAGCTGATGCCGGGCGGTGATTTGAACCGCATGAATCCTGCGGAAACGCTCGCCGACGCCGCCCGCCACTTTGGGAAGCGCATCGCGTTCATTCACATACGCGATGTGAAAGGCACGAAAGAGGATTTCACCGAGCTCTTCCACGACGAGGGAGATACCGATCTGTTCGCGCTCATGCGCGTCTACCGCGAACTCGGCCTTGACGTCCCGGTGCGTGGCGACCATGTGCCGGAGATGGCATACGACCGCATCCTCGCGCCGGAAGAGACGCCCGGATATTTCACGCTCGGTCGGCTTTTTGCCAACGGCTATCTCAAAGCCCTGCTTCATTCACATTGACGAATCTGGGGCGGGCTGGTAAAATGGTATTTTCAAACGTTGAAGGAAAACGGAAGGTTTGCCATGCATCGTATAGTGAGGAAGACGCAGCTTTCGCAGGATGTCTTTCGGATGGAGGTCGAGGCCCCGTTGATTGCGCGAGAACGGAAGGCGGGACAGTTCATCATCTTGCAGATTGACACGCAGATCGGCGAGCGCGTCCCGCTGACCATCGCGGACGCCGACCCGGGGAAGGGGACAATCACGCTCATTTTCCAGAAGGTGGGCGCGACCACGACGTTGCTTTCCCAAAAGAACGAGGGCGATGAAATTGCCGCCATTCTAGGACCCCTCGGAAGCCCGACGCACATCGAGAAGTTCGGGCATGTCGTCTGCGTCGGCGGCGGTATCGGCGTCGCCCCGATGTATCCGATCGCCCAGGCGATGAAAGCCGCCGGGAACAAAGTCACCATGATCATGGGGGCCCGGAACATCGGTTTGTTCGTGATGACCGAGGAGATGCGCGCGGTCGCCGATGAGTTGATCCTCATCACGGACGACGGCTCAAGCGGGCGCAAGGGGCTTGTCACCGAGCCGTTGAAGGAACTGTGCGGGCAGACGCCCCCGCCGGATTTGGTCGTCGCGATCGGACCGCCGATCATGATGAAGTTCTGCGCGTTGACCACGAAACCCTACGGGGTGAAGACCATCGTCTCGCTCAACACCATCATGGTTGACGGCACGGGGATGTGCGGCGGCTGTCGCGTGACCGTCGGAGGCAAGACGAAGTTCGTCTGCGTCGACGGACCGGAGTTTGACGGTCACGAAGTGGATTTCGACAACATGATGAAACGGATGCGGATGTTCAAGCCCCGCGAAATGTGGGCGAAGGAGCATTTCTGCAACCTGATGCAGGCGGCGGACGCCCTTGCCGCGAAGGAGGGGAAGTAAGCCATGAAGACACCTGACGTGTTGCAGAAGGAAGCGGAGGAACAGCTGCGTTCGTTCGAGGGACGGGAACTGTCGCCGAAAGACCGCATGGCGATCCCGCCGCACGAGATGCCCTCGCAGGAGCCGGATGTCCGCCGGCGTAACATGAGCGAAGTCGCGCTCGGCTATTCCCCGGAAGAAGCCCGGGCGGAGGCGATGCGCTGCCTCCAGTGCAAAAACGCGCCGTGTGTGCAGGGGTGCCCCGTGCAGGTGCGCATTCCGGAGTTCCTCCATGCGGCCGCGCAGGGGGATTTTTCCGGCGCGATCGACATCATCAGGCAAAGTTCCCTGTTGCCCGCCGTCTGCGGCCGGGTCTGCCCGCAGGAGTCCCAGTGCCAGAAAAATTGCACGATGGGCAAAGTGTTGAAATCGGTCGATAAGGCGGTCGCGATCGGACGGGTCGAGCGGTTCTGTGCGGATCGTCGGCGCTCGCTCGGGAACCTCCCCGCCGTCGCCGTCAAGCCGGAGACCGGCAAGAAGGTGGCGGTGATCGGGAGCGGACCGAGCTGCATTACCGTGGCGGCGGATGTGCGTCGCGAGGGGCATGACGTGACGATGTTCGAGGCGTTCCATAAACCCGGCGGCGTGCTGGTCTACGGCATTCCCGAATTCCGCCTGCCCAAGGCGATTGTCCAGCAGGAAATCGACGGCCTTCTCCAAATGGGTGTTAAGCTGGAGACGAACTTCGTTGTCGGACGTACCCGCACGATCGGCGAGTTGATGGAAGAGGACGGGTTCGATGCCGTCTTCATCGGGACCGGCGCCGGTCTGCCCAAGTTTATGGACATCCCCGGCGAAAATCTTGTCGGTGTCTTTTCCGCCAACGAATACCTGACCCGTGCCAATTTGATGAAGGCGTATCAGACGGAGACGGCGCACACGCCGCTCTACCTCGCGAAGAAAGTAGCCGTCCTCGGCGGCGGGAACGTGGCGATGGATGCCGCCCGCATGGCGCTCCGCCTCGGCGCGGAGGAAGTCCACCTGATCTACCGCCGCACGGAAGCCGAGATGCCCGCCCGTGTGGAAGAAGTGCAACATGCGAAGGAAGAAGGCGTCCAGTTCCATCTCCTGCAGAACGCGGTCGAGGTGTTGGGTGACGAAAACGATGTCGTCAAGGCGATTAAATGTATCCGCTTTGAACTGGGCGAGCCGGATGCCTCCGGGCGGCGCAGCCCCGTTCCCGTGCCCGGCAGCGAGTTTGAGATGGCGATTGACGCCGTGATCGTCGCCATCGGAAACGGATCCAATCCCCTTATCGGACGGACGACGCCCGGGCTTGAATTGAACAAACGCGGAAACATCGTGGTTGATGAAACGAACAGGACGTCACTCGAAGGCATCTACGCCGGCGGGGATATTGTGCTGGGTGCCGCCACCGTGATTCTCGCAATGGGCGAAGGCCGGAAAGCCGCTGCCGCGATCAACGGATATCTCGCAGGGAAAAAGTAGGGTGCTATGGCCAAGGGCAGGGAGAAGGAAAAGAAAAGGTTAATCGTGACGTGCGGCGGAACGGGGGGGCATGTTTTCCCCGGTCTGGCGGTCGCGAACGAGTTACGGGGACGGGGACACGAGGTGGAGGTCTGGCTGTCGGGGCGTGCCGTCGAAGGGAAGACGTTGACGGCTTGGAACGGCCCGGTGTTCCACACGTACGCGAAACCGCTTTCGCTCCATAACCTCTTCCCGGTCATCCGGTCGTTTTTCCGCTGTCTCCTGCGGTTTCGTGCGTTTAAGCCGGACGCCGTTTTGGCGATGGGGTCGTACGCCAGCCTTCCGCCCGTTCTGGCCGCGCATTGGAAAGGCATCCGCATTGTCCTTCACGAGGCGAACGCCGTTCCGGGCAAGGCGGTGGAATTCCTTGCGCGGTATGCCTCGTGCGTCGCCATATCCTTCCCGGAAACGGCGAAACACTTGAAAAAACGCGAAGTCAAATGTACGGGGCTTCCCGTCCGTTGCGACCTGGAGGGGCAGCCTCGCTACGAAGAGATTCCCGAAGGGGCGTTCGTTTTCTTTGTGACGGGGGGAAGCCAGGGGGCGCACCGGTTGAACGAGATCGCTTCACAGGCGGCCGTCCTGTTGGACAAGGAAGTCCACGGCCGTCTCTTCGTGTTGCACCAGACCGGCGAGGCGGATGAAGAATGGGTGCGGGCGTGCTATGAAAAGGCCGGCGTCCCGAATAAAACGGCGGCCTTCTTCCCGGACATGGGCCGTGCGTTCGCTTCGACGGATCTGGTCGTCGCGCGCGCCGGTGCATCCACCTGTTTTGAATTGGCGTATCTGGGAAAGCCGGCGTTGCTCGTCCCACTACCTTCCGCCGTGCGCGACCACCAGCATCTCAATGCAGCAGCCCTCGCGGCAAGCGGCGGCGCGGACGAAGCCCGGCAGGACGAACTCACCGGGCGCTCCCTGATGCGCTACTTGAAACATAAGATGGAAAATCCGATGCAGTTGCGGCAGATGGCGACGGCCATCCGCACATTGGCTGTTCCGGAAGCGGCTTCCCGCGTCGCCGATCTTCTCGATCGTTGAACCTGAGTTCCTTTGGTATTTTGACCGAACAACGTATTTTTATGGTTCTTTAACGAAAACTGTGGAAATGTTCGTGATCTTCAATCCTCATTGTTCAGCAATCGACAATCCCGATTTCCTTCTAGCACACGGATTTGTTCGCCGTTAACACGGCTTACTCCTCCTTGCGAACGCCGTTAGGCGTGGGCAAATCCGTTTGTTTGTTTTCATTGGTACGGGTGGACAAAGATGATTCCCGTTCCACTAAAACTTCGAAGAGCCATTTTTATGGCTCTTCAGGCATACGTACGGGGGGGTTATGCCGACGTTCGGGCATTTCACCGGAACATGGATTCTCCTTCACCGTTTTTCCCGTTTGATTGAGACGCAGAGACGAGGAGGCGCAGAGAAGAACAGATTTCAAGGGGGTATTCGGCGCAAGGAGCACAGAGGGTGGAGGGGCAACGTCCCCGTTGTCTTTACTCTGCGTCTCTACGTTTAAAAAACTCGCGAAGTTTCCTGCCCGTTGCGTTCTCGGAGAAACCGTCGTTTCACACCTCGAAAATGTTCCTTTCCGCTTGAGTCAGACCGGCACTCATGTATGAAGTCCCATTTTTATTGCACATGGAGGTACAGAGACACGGAGATTCCGCGCGTCTGCGGCTGTTTGCCGTGTGGTTTTGGGGTCACCCATTTGGTGAAGGATCGATCCATTCTTTCCTTGATCGACCCCGCTCAATCATTCAAAAAAACACTGTTTCCGGTTCTTTCTCTGCGGACTCTGCGCTTTCTGCGGCTCTGCGAGAGATTTTTATACGGTTTTTTTAGATTGAACAAAGAAGTTGGCGCGCCTAGAGGGATTCGGACCCCCGACCCGCGGATTAGAAATCCGCTGCTCTATCCAACTGAGCTACAGGCGCACTTCGCGTCTTGACACAACGGGACGGAAAACGTGTCGAAGTATACCCTGTTTATCCGGAAATGGGAAGTGTAAATTCAAGATTTGTTTCTTGTGCCGCATGACCTGCTCGTTCGACGCGGACATTCCGAAACGTTCGGTGAATGCCCCGGAATGCCCTTTCCCGCAGGTAAACTCAAGTCCGCGCCTACTCGTGGCGAAGGGCTTCAATGGGGTCGAGGGCGGCTGCCCGCATGGCGGGGTAGAGGCCGAAAACGATCCCGATGCCGACACTGATGCCGAATGCAAGGGCGAGGCTGTACGGCTGAACCACCGTAGGCATGGCGGTGAACAGGGTGATGAGGAGCGGAATCGCGACGCCAAGGGCGAGGCCGACGATTCCGCCGGTGATCGAAAGCACGCAGGTGTTGATCAGAAACTGCACGACGATCAGGCTTTTGCGCGCGCCAATCGCGCGGCGGATACCGATTTCTTTCGTGCGCTCCGTCACCGACGCCAGCATGATGTTCATGATGCCGATGCCGCCGACAAGAAGACTGATGCCCGCGATCGCGCCGAGGACGATGTTGAAGGTGCGCTTGTTCTTTTCCGTCTCGCGTAGCAACGCCAGCGGCACGTCGATTTTGTAATCCGGTTTTTTGTGGAACCGTTTCAAGACGGATTCGATGGCGCGGCTCGCCGCCTCGACGTATTCGGTGCCTTTCATGTGGACGATGATCTCGCTTAACTCGACTTTCTCCCCCTCCATGCCACCCGCCGAATACCGGATGTTCGCCTCTCCAAAAAGTTTGGTTCCCGTCGTGAGCGGGATATAACCGTCTGCCTCGCTGTCCGGTGCACGGACTGTCCCTCCGCTTTCGTTCTGGACAATCCCGATAACTTCAAAGACACCTGAGGCGATACGGATCCGCTGCCCGACCATTTCGCGTCCCGACAAAAGTCGCCGGACTCCGTGTTCGGTCAGGACGCAGACGTTGGCGCGATAGGCGAGGTCGCGTTCGCTCAGGACGCGGCCGTCTAGCAACGGGCGGTTGACGATGCCGAACCATTCCGGTGTCGTCTCCACCACGCGCATTTCCAGCTGCCGTTCCCCGACGCGGGCGACGCGTTGCGTCATCCGCGCCTTGACGAGCGACTTCACGCCCGGTACCGTCTCCAGAATACGGTCGGCGTCTTCGTACAGGAGTCCGTAGACCGCGAGGCTTCCGCGCGCCTGCCCCGTGCTGCCGGTTTCTTCGCTGGAGGGTTTGACGGAGAGGACCATGATGTTGTCGCTTCCCAGTTTCTTGATCGAGTCGATCGACTGCTGGCTCGCCCCCTCGCCGACGGCAAGCATGGCCACGACGCTCCCCACGCCGAAGACCATGCCGAGCATGGTGAGGAAGGAACGGGTTTTGTGCCGCCAGACGTCGGTCAATCCCAGTTTGACAAAGGGCCAGAGGTATCCGATTTTCCCGCTACGCATTTCCGCTCTCCATTTCAGGGGTGACGTTCCGCTGGACGGGTGATTCTTCGAGACTCAGCAACCGTCCGTCCTTGAGGACGATACGCGACTTCGCGTACTCAGCGATATCCGGTTCGTGCGTGACGAGGATGATCGTTTTGCCTTGTCCGTAAAGCTCTTCGAACATCTGCATGATCTGGACGCTTGTCGCACTGTCGAGGTTTCCCGTCGGTTCGTCGGCGAGAATCACGGCGGGGTCGTTCGCAAGGGCGCGGGCGATGGCGACGCGCTGCCGCTGGCCGCCGGAAAGTTCGGCCGGCAGATGGCGGAGGCGGTGTCCCATCCCGACACGTTCCGCGAGCGCTTTCGCCCGTTCGGCCCGTTCGTGCGGGGGAATTCCGAGGTACATCATCGGGACTTCGATGTTCTCGCAGACGGTTAACTGCGAAATCAGGTTGAAACTTTGGAAGACGAAACCGAGGTTTTTCAGCCGGTGGTCGCTCAACTCGTCGTCGCCCATGTCCGCCACGTTCTCTCCGTTCAACCAATACGCACCTTCGCTTGGACGGTCGAGACAGCCGAGGATGTTCAACATCGTGCTTTTCCCCGATCCGCTCGGTCCCATGATCGCCCAGTACCCGCCGCGCCGGATGGTAAACGAGACCCCGTCGAGTGCGCGGACGGTCTCGTCGCCGACAAGGTAATGCCGTTTCACGTTTTCCAGCCTGACAACTTCGTCATTTCCCGGTTTCACCGTCGGATACCCTTTCTGTGTAACGTTTGAAAAGCTGGACGACGCCCCTGTATAAGCGGCATCTTGCGCAACGTTTCCGGTGGCTCGTCCCTCAGCCAAAGGCACCAGCGGTCACCCCCCGGAATGTATTCTTTCGCGCCGATCCGGCGTTTGACGAGAGGCGGCAGACGGGTATCACAGTTTGCAAAATGTGATACCTCGTCGGTCTCGATGACGAGGTTGCCGCCGTCGATCGGCATGCTGCCCAACGTTGAATCATCCGATCTCCCGGTAGCGGACGCGCCATTTTCCGCGTAAAAACTGATATTCGCGCAATACGCCGCTGCCACGCCCTTCGCCTCGTTGCGCCACTTGGAGGTGTGCCGGGCGAACTCGGTACACGCAACGCCGTAGTTTGAAGGTGTGCGCCAGAGCGCGGCGGCCTGGCCGCTCTGTGTGATGGAGTGGGTGGAAACGAATGCGCAGCGGCCACTTCCATATCCCGCAGCCTTGGCGTTCCGGCGGGCCATGTAGTCGATGTCCCTGTGCCTGAAGAACCACTCAACCGCCGTCTGCTGTTCCGCGTTCTTCTGCCTCCACTCCGGGAACGGCAGATGGCCGAAGATGTAGGAAAAAGACTTGAGACTTGCGAATTCGGAATTCGCGTCTGGCGAAGTCTGAAGTCCGGTATCAGAAGTTAAGAGATCGCCCCTCTCGTGATCCATCGCCTGTTGGGAGGCGGCGTCCTTCCAGCGTTTCGAGGACGCTGCTGCTTTCCGTATCTCACGCCACGACTTCATGGTTCGCTACACTTTCGCCGGTTCGAATAAACTCAAGGGCAGGACGCACGAGGCGAACGCATGACCGAGATAAACCGATGTGTAGACCAGGCTCTTGCGGCCCCGGAACGACTTGAACGCCTCCAGCCACTGCCCCTTCAACTCCATTTCGGTCTTGCCGCTGACGACATCGACCGAGAGGATCCGCAGATCCAGCGGACTGAACCGGATGCCTGTACCGAGCGCCTTGGAAAGTGCCTCTTTCGCACACCAGAAACGGAGGATCATGTCCGGCCCCTCGCCTGTTTTTGCCGCAAGTTCCAATTCTTCTTGTGTGAAGACGCCGCGTGTGAATTCTTCCGTCAGGTTGCGGCCGAGTTGTTCCACGTCGATCCCGATGTGCCCGTTCGCGATGACCGCCGCCACGATCAGGTTCTGCGTGTGCGTGATCGAGAGGTCGAGCTGGACATTGGTGTGTTCGCGCCAGGCACCGAGCGGATGCGGTTTGCCGGAATCGTCCGCCCAGATCGGAATGTCGGCGCCGGTCCAGTGCGCCTGGTGGTACTTCGCCAGGAAGCGGCGCGTCGCCTCTTTCGCGACGGCGCGTCCGAAAAGCCATTCCAGCCGGCGGGAGGTCGAGCCTTGCATTTCGCTCCACTCTTCCCGTTCCGTCTCGCTCAACAACACACCGGCGAGCGCTTTCAGCCAGAGTTCCTGGTGCGGTTCAAAAATCGCAACGGGGATGTTCGAGGCGAACGACGCGGCGACCGGAACCTTTGGATTGCCCAGCAGATCCAGTGGAAGCGGGTGCGTGATGAACTTTTCGGAGGGGCGCAAAATGAACTGCTGGTACTCCGGAGGGACGCGCTCGCAGAGTTCTTCGCAGGCGCGGAACTCGATCAATAGGTTCCCTTTTCCGTCCGACACCTGAATGTCCGAGACGTGCGAACGCGGCGTCACTGCCTTGAGGCGCAAGTAACCGCGCAGGGTCGCGCCCTCTTGGAAACTCAACGTGTGGAAGGTGATCCGCCGGCAGCGGAAGGGAAGGGAAATCGCCCCCGCGAACTTTTCATGCGAGCGCCAGAGTGAGAAGGCGGAAACGACGCCGTCGAGCAGTAGCGGCCAGACCGAGAACAGCGGCATGCGCGTGTAGCGGACTGTGCCCTCGCGCCTGGGTACTTTGACTTCAAAGTCGATGCCCCCCATGCTCCATAAGTCCACGTGCTGGATGATTTGCAGACTGGGGCCTTGAAAAAGGCGGTCCGGGTAGATGTCGTGCGGGGTCCAGTTGACCGGGCGCGGCTGGGGCAGGGGGGAGGGTTTCGCGATCGGCGGCGTGGGCACGCCGGCTGCGAACAGGATGGTCGCCTCCATCACCGGCGAGGTGTAAGCGTTGTTCGGCGTGTCCTCCCGCAGCTGGACGCGGACGGCGGTCAGCGAGGAATCCTTCCAGTCGGTGCGTTCGGAACGGATCGTCACGGATAACGTCCGGGAGGTGAACCCGATCCACCGTTGGGCGCGGAGGTTGCCGACTTCCGCGATCCGGCGTTTCGGGACGATTTTGCGCGCGGCCTCCGCCATCAGTTCCAGCCCCGAGATCATGGAGAGCACGGTCAAGCCGCGCAACGAAGGTTCCGCGTAGGAGAGTTGCGAGGTGCCGATCGCATTGTCGCAAAGGAACGGGTAGTCGTCGAGCGAGAGCGTTTTGCGGACTTCCAACGAGACGCCCGGCTCCTCCTGTATGATTTCCGCATGGGCGAGCATCGGAAAGTCCGCGCCGAATTCCAACGGGCGGCGGTCGCGCAGGACGGGCATGGCTTTCCGCGTCTCTTCAGGTGTCGCGTGGGAAGATGTCAGGAATTCGTCCGACGGCGAAAAGACGTGGAAGGAAGGGAACGGCTGGGCGAGCTTCACCGTGTTCGGGTCCGGGGCGGAGACTGAAAGAAGCGGGCGGTCGAGATCCAGTTCGCGGCGGTCGCGGTGGAGGTGGAGCGGTGTCAGGTCCACCGGAACGCCCTGCGCAGCGAGGATGGCGAGCGCGTGGTGGAGCTGGTTCAGTCCGGAACGGTGGATGCGGTTGACGGCGACCGCCTGGTGGAGTTTCCCTTTCAGCGTTTCGGAAATGGCGGTGACCATGTTCCCGCGTGCGCCGATTTCGACGAAGAAACGGAAGCCGTCCTCGTACATCCGGTTCACCGTCCAGTCGAGGTGGATCGCTTCCGTCCACTGATCCACGATCAGGCGGTTGATGGCGTGGGGGGCGTCGGGCAGCGGTTCGCACGTGGCGCAGGAGTAGATCGGGATGTTCGGGGCGTAACGGATCCAGGGGGCGAGGAACTGTTTGATCGGCGGCAGCACTTTCGCACACCAGGGCGTGTTGAACGGACGGGTCGAAGGGATGCGGATCGACTTCACGCCCGCCCGTGCCAGTTTTTCGGAGACGGCTTTCACGCTGTCGGTCGAGACCGCGAGCGTGAGTTGGCCGGGGCAGGGATAGAAGGCGACGGTGATGCGGCCGGGGTATTCGGCGAGGAGCTTGTCGACGAACCCTTCCGGCGGGTCGCTGATCGCGATCATGCCGCAACGGGGGAAGTCCTCTCGCGCCATCAGGTGGTCCAGCATCTGGAATCCTTCACGGTAGAAAACCACGCGCTTGTCGCGGGAGAGATTCCCGTACACGCCCGCCACGTCCAATGCGGCGAAATCCCCGCCGCTGAATCCGACCAGCCCGTCCGGCAACACGCCGAGGCGGGAGAAGAGGCGGTAAAGGGCGGCGTTCGCGGCCTGGACGGCGAAAAACGAGACGGCGAAATTCTGCGTCGAGAACGGGTCGCCCTCGCGCCGGAACGAGGGACCGGGCGGAAAGATGTAGTCGGCGGGGTCGCACGGGGCGGCGACCGAGACGGGGGCTAGGGCCTCCTGGAAGTCCTCGAACGACTCCCGGCAGACGTCGAAGTTCAGGCAGAGGTCCCGCAGGATGTCGGGATAGAACGAGATGGCGCCGGGAAAGAAGAAGGCGATCCGTCCGCCGGGGTAAAGGTGGTCTTTGAAATAATACATGCCCCCCTTGTCGCGGATGCGGGCGGCGCCGCCCCGGAGTTTGGAGAGGGCGATGGAAAGGCGGTCGCGAAGTTCGCCGGGGGTGCGCGCGACGATGGAAAGGACGGCGGGCATGTGCCGCGAGGAACAGGCCAGCGTGTAGGCGACGTCCGCGAGACGGACGTCCGGCGCGTGTTCCAGAAAATGGATGACGCGCTGGATTTCGTCGCACAACGCCTCACGGTTCGGCGCCGCCACCACGCACAGCTCGCTGTCGAATGTGTCCGTCAAATGTCGTTCATTGCTCATGCCAGTCGTAGTTTAGGGGATTTCCCCCGGAGACGCAAGAAATGATTGCGGCGACAGAGGACGCGGAAGTGAATGAGGCAGATGCCCCTCTGCGCCCTTTTTCAAATCGGCGAGGAAAAGGCATTGCCAGAACGGGGCGGATGATGTATACTATCGCGTCTTTTCAAATGGAGGCCATTGTGAACGTTGAATTGATTGAAAGAGCAAAAGTCCGTATCCCCAGCGTCCCCGTGCTTGTGAACGTCGTTTCGAAGCGCGTGCGCGAGTTGAACGCCGGCGAGCGCCCTTACGTGCGTCCGCTCTCGTACGACGAGGACAAGGCCGATATCGCGTTGCGCGAAATCGCCGAGGGGAAACTGGTGTCGGTGGTCGATTTCAAGGAAATCGCGAAGGCCGAACAGGCGCACTCCCGCTGGTCCACGCCGGGGGCCTTGAAGAGGATGTAGTCGGGCTATGGCCGATGGCAAGGAGAAGAAAAAGGGCGGGCAGCAGGCCAACCTGACGGTCAACCGCCGGGCGGCGCACGACTATTTCATCCTGGCGCGTTACGAGGCCGGGATCGAACTGGTCGGGACCGAGGTCAAGGTCGTCCGCCACGGCGAGGCCGGGTTGACTGGTTCGTTCGCCCAGGTCAAGGACGGCCAGCTCTTCCTGAACGCCGTCCGGATCCCTCCGTATGCCTTCGGCAACCGTTTTAACCACGAGGCCCTGCGCACGCGCCGGCTCCTGATGCATGCCAAGGAGATCCGTAAGCTGCAGGCCCTTCAGGAACAAAAGGGGTTCGCGCTGGTACCCCTCCGGCTCTACCTCTCCCCGCGCGGGCGGGTCAAGGTGGAGCTGGGTGTCTGCCGAGGGAAACAGCAGCACGACAAGCGCGAGACCGTGAAACGTCGCGAGGCGGACCTCGAGGCCCGCCGTGCAATCCGCGACCGGTGAATCTCTCGTAATCAGTGAAGGAGGATAAGTATGTCTTGGGCTAACATCGGACCATTTCAGCTGTTGATCGTTCTGGCGATCATCTTGTTGCTTTTCGGCGGGAAAAAACTGCCCGACCTCGCGCACGCCCTCGGAAAGAGCCTCGGCGAGTTCAAGAAAGGCCGCGACGAGGGTGAAAAGCTAGCCGCCAATGCGACGAAGGATTTGATCGAGGAAGTCAAGGCCGATCCCACGAAGGTTGTCGAGGCGAAGGTCGAGTCGAAGGACGCCTCCTCCAAGTAAATCCCGTTTCCCGCAAGCGCAGTTGCGAAGGAGGGGGTGCCATGCCTCAGAATATTGTCGAGAAGATCCTTTCCGCCCATCTCGTCGAAGGCGAGCTGGTAGCGGGAAAGGAAATCGCCATCCGTATCGACCAGACACTTACGCAGGACGCCACCGGTACGATGGCCGATCTCCAGTTCGAGAGTATGGGCGTGCCTTGCGTGAAGACGGATTTATCTGTCAGCTATGTCGATCACAACACGATCCAGGTGGGGTTCGAGAACGCGGACGACCACGACTACCTGGAGAGCGTGGCGCGGCGCTACGGCGAGGTCTTCTCCCGTCCCGGCAACGGCATCTGCCACCAGCTCCACCTGGAGCGTTTCGGGAAGCCCGGTGCAACCCTTCTGGGGAGTGATTCGCACACGCCCACCGGCGGGGGGATCGGCATGATCGCCATCGGCGCGGGCGGGATTGACGTCGCCGTCGCAATGGCCGGCGGGCCGTTCTACCTGGCTTCGCCGAAGGTTACGCGGATCTGGCTGGAAGGACGCCTGCCTGCCGGCGTTTCCGCAAAGGACGTAATCCTCAAGGTCTTGTCGAAGTACGGGACGAAGGGCAATGTGGGTAAGGTGTTTGAATACGCGGGGCCCGGCGTCGCGACGCTGAACGTCTCCGCCCGTGCGACGATCACCAACATGGGCGCCGAACTCGGCGTCACCACCTCCGTCTTCCCCAGCGACGAGGTGACGCGCGCGTTCCTGAAGGCGCAGGGGCGTGAGCCGGATTGGCAACCGCTCGCCGCCGACGAGGGAGCCCGGTACGAGGAGGAATTCGTCGTGGATCTTTCCTCCCTCGAACCGCTGGTCGCCTGTCCGCACTCTCCCGGCTCCGTCGCGCCGCTTTCCCGGTTCATCGGACAGAAGGTCAACCAGGTCTTGATTGGATCCTGTACGAATTCCTCCTATCGCGATTTGAAGACGGTCGCCCTGATGTTGCGCGGCCGGAAAATCGCGCCGCACGTCGAGGTCGGCGTCGCCTGCGGTTCCCGCCAGGTCGTGGAAATGCTTTCCCGCGAGGGGTTGCTGTTCGATTTGATTTCCGCCGGTGTCCGCCTCTTGGAAAACGCCTGCGGTTTCTGTATCGGCAACCACATGTCGCCCGGCACGGAGGCGGTTAGTCTCCGTACCAGCAACCGCAATTTCGAGGGACGCAGCGGCACGCAGTCCGCGAAGGTCTTCCTCGTCAGTCCTGAAACGGCGGCGGCCGCCGCCTTGACCGGTGCCTTTACCGATCCTCGTACGCTTGACCTTCCTTCGCAGGTGGAGGATCCGGCGGCCTTTGAACTCGACGACAGCCTTTTCCTCTATCGCGAGACGGCGGGTGTCGGCGATCCATCGGCGCAAATCGTCCGAGGCCCGAATATCGGCGAGGTGCCGCGCGGCGTGCCGTTGCCGGAGCGGTTGGACGGTGTGGCGGCGATCAAGGTCGGGGACAAAATCACGACCGACCACATCATGCCCGCCGGACAGCGCCTGAAGTACCGTTCAAATATCCCGCAGTACGCGCATTACGTCTTTGAACACGTCGATCCCGAATTCTACGGGAAGGCGTCCAGGAACCGTGACGCCGGACTGCACAACGTCATCGTGGCCGGCGAGAGCTACGGACAGGGATCGAGCCGCGAACACGCCGCGATGTGCCCGATGTACCTCGGCGTCAAGGCGGTGATCGCGAAAGGCATCGAGCGTATCCACCGCGCCAACCTGATCAACTTCGGGATCGTGCCGTTCGTCTTCTGCGATCCTGCCGATTACGACCGGATCAACGCGGGCGACCGTCTCCAGATCGCCGGGCTTCGCAAGGTGATTGAAGGCGACGGCACGGCAGTTGTGGAAGACCTCGCCAACGGCGTGTCATTCAAGGTTTGTGTCGAGTTGAGTGCCCGCCAGCGCACCTTCTTGCTGAACGGCGGTCTCTTGGCAACTGTGGCGCGGCGGTAGGGGCCGGGGTTCCTCTGCCGGATATCCTCAGCCCCCGCACTGGTGGTGGCGCCCGCTACAAAATCGCGGAGATACGGCGCATTGCCTCTTCCACATTGGTCCGGCTGTTGAAGGCTGAAACGCGGATAAAGCCCTCTCCGTCGCGTCCGAATCCCGCGCCAGGGGTGATCACGACCTGTGCGTCGTGGAGAATGCGGTCGAAGAAATCCCAGGACTTCCCGCCCTTGACGTTTACCCAGATGTACGGGCTGTTTTCGCCCCCCGTGCAGTCGTAGCCGGCCTTGAGGAAAGCTTTGCGGATGATTTTCGCGTTGGCGAGGTAGAAGTTGATCGTCGCCTTCACCTGTTTCTTTCCTTCGCGGCTGTAGACCGCCTCCGCCGCGCGCTGGACGGGGTAGGAGACGCCGTTGAACTTGGTCGTGTGGCGGCGTGTCCACATCGGGTGCAACGGGACGGCTTCCCCTTTCTGGGTGTAGGCGGCCAGTTCTTTCGGCACGACCGTGAACGCGCAACGCGTACCGGTGAATCCGGCCGTTTTTGAAAAACTCCGAAATTCAATCGCACACGATTTCGCGCCGGGAATCTCGTAGATGCTATGGGGGATTCCAGGTGTACGGATAAACGCCTCATAGGCGGCGTCAAAAAGGATCAGCGCCTTGTTGGCGCGGGCGTAGTCTACCCAGGCGGCGAGTTGTTCCTTCGTCGCCACCGCGCCCGTCGGGTTGTTCGGGAAGCAGAGGTAGACCAGATCGACAGGCGTTTCCGGAGGCGGCGGCACGAACCCGTTTTCCTGTGTGCTGTCGAGGTACACCAGTCCGGAGTAACGGCCTGCGGTGTTTTTCCCGGTGCGTCCGGCCATCACGTTGGTGTCGACGTAGACGGGATAGACGGGATCCGGCACGGCGATTTTCAGCTTCTGCGCGAAAAGTTCCTGAATGTTCGCAGTGTCGCACTTCGCGCCGTCGCTCACAAAAATCTCGTCTGCTGAGATGTCCGCGCCGCGTTTGCGGAAATCGTTCTGGGCTATCGCCTCGCGGAGGAATTCGTAACCCTGTTCCGGTCCGTAACCGCGAAAGGTTTCACGGGTGGCCATCTCATCCACCGCCTTGTGGAACGCTTCGACACAGGCGGGGGGCAGGGGTTCGGTGACATCGCCGATGCCAAGGCGGATGATCGGTTTTTCCGGATAGGAAGACTGGAACACCTTAACCCGTTTCGCGATATCCGCGAAGAGGTACGATGCTTTGAGTTTGCTGTAGTTTTCGTTGACCAGAATCATGATACAGAATGTCCTTTCGTCAAATCCGCGCAATCCGCGCAACGATGTCGTCAAACTCGGCGACCTTGAGAAATCCGATGTCGAGGATGTCCACGAATCCGCCTTTGATGGAAAAGGCAAGCGATTCGTCGATTTTTTCCGGGTACTGCCCGACCCAGCCTTCACCCAGGATCTTGATGCCGATCACGCCCGCGCCTCGCCCGTTGAGCTTCTTGCACAGTTCGGTGATTTCTTCCACGGAGCCGTCCATCAACACCTTGAACGGGTTGATCCGCACGTGGCAGACCTCCGCCCACGGGGTTTCAACCGCCGTTTTCAACGCGGCGATGTTGTGCATGGAGAGACCGTGCGCACGGATTTTCCCCGCCTTTTTCGCGGCGTTCAGTCCCTCCATCACGGCGGCGTTCTCCTGCGGCCACTTGCCGCTTGTCACGCAGTGCAGCTGGACGACATCCACATAGTCGGTTTTCAATTCGCGCAGGAACCGGTCGATTGTCTCGGAGGTGGGTTTCTTGTCTTCGGCTGGGATGCCGCCCCCACGGAACCAGATCTTGGAGATGAGTGTGTAGCTCTGGCGGGGGTAGGGCGCCAACGCCTCTGCGACGAACCCGTGCGTCCCGTAGGAGTCCGCCATGTCGAAACAACGGACGCCGCACTCGTAGGCGTGACGGAGGAGCTTGATCGCGTTGTCGTGTCCCGTCCGGCCGAGGCCTGAATTCCGGTTGTGCGACTTCACGCCGGTCCCGAAACAGAGTCGCGAGGTTTTGATCCCGGTCTTTCCGAGTTCCACCGTGTCGGTCGCGGAAAACTTCTTTGCGGGGACGACAGGCGCGATCGCGCCCGCGCCGCCGAGTTCGAGAAAGGTTCGTCTGTTCAGTTCCATGAGGACTCCTGGAAAAGTTTATTCGGCTCTCAATTCCCGGATTGCGGAATCAATGTTGCGGAAGAGGCGTTCGAGCTTGCCGAGCGGGACGGAGGAGAAGGCGATGCGGATCAATCCGGAGAGGACGATCACGCCCGTGCTGTAGCGCGAGAGAAGTCTCTGCCGCACCGTTTCCGGATCGACACCGATCGGTTTCACGCACATGAAGTAGCCGCTGTTGAATGGCATGACACGGAAGGAGTCGGCAAAGGACGGGTTGGCGGCGAAGATCTCCCGGAGTTTCACGTAACGCCGCCGGAGGGTTTCATACTTTTCCCGTTTCTGGTTTTCGTAGTCCGCGTTGCGGAACGCTTTCAAAAGGATCTGCTGCCCGATATTCGTGGGATTGGAGACGGTGGCCCGGACGACGCCGGCCGCCTTCTGTTCCAGCGCGCGATAGTGCGCGGCCGTTGCGCCCTTCGCACCGAACGTGATGAACCCGACGCGCGCTCCCCAGACGTAATCCTCCTTGGTCGCGCCGTCAAGTTTCACGGCCAGAAGGTTTTCGTGTAGATCGCAAAGCCTGGCGAAGAGCGATTCGCGGCAGACGCCCTGTTCGTAAACGAGCCCGAAATAGGCGTCATCCAACAGGACGACGATGTGCTTCCCCGCCTGTGCCGCCGCGAGAAGGGCCGCGGTGATCGCGTCGGCGTCTGTCTCCGTCGCCGTGTATCCGGTCGGGTTGTTGGGAAAGTTTAAGAGGACGACTTTTTTCTCGCCCGGTTCGCGCAAGTGCGCGGCAAGACCATCTGTGTTGAACGAACCGGCTTCCGTGAACATGGGGTAGGTCGCCAGCGAAGCACCGGTTCCCTCGCGGAAGACAAGCTCGTAGTTGTCCCAGTAGAAATCCGGTAGGATTACCGCGTCCTCCGCATCCAGGAACAACTGTGCGGAAACGGTCAAGCCGTGCGTGAGCGCATGGGTCGCGACAGGCAGTGAGAAGGATTTTCCCGCGAGCGAGGGATTCTTGCGGATTTCCAGTTCACGCCAGGTCTCGCGCAATTCCCGCACGCCGGAGCTTGGACTGTAGAGCAGGGCGGTCTTCGGGAGCCGCAAGGTCTCCATCACGCAGTCGAGCGTGAGCGGGGTCCCGTCCTCTTCGAGCGCGACACCGATTGTCGCGTTGATGTCGCGCCCTTTCGCTTCCGCGCTCTGCCCCAGGATTCCCTTGGAAGGGAAAAAAGCCCGGCGCCCCTTTTCGGAGAGCATGGAGAAAAGCGGGCAACCGTCCGCCTGTAAATCCCCGTTTAGGCTTTCCGCCAGTTCATGAAGTTTCATAGCCATCGCATACGTCCTTGCTGGAAGCGGTACTCTACCACAAAACCCTGTCTCCGTGAATAACAAAGTTTGGAAGAAATCTCGCAGGAACGTCCGTCAGTCGTCCAGATATTCGATTTTTGCGTCTTTCCGCAACTTGTCGGCAAGTTCTTTGTAGAGGAGGGCTTTCTGGGTTTGATACCACGATTTGAAGATCAATCCCTTGCTCTCTTCAAGCGAGAGTTTCCTTTGGGGGAGCTTTGACTCCAGCCTGAAGAGGCTGACGGTATTGAGGTCGGTGAAAAACGGGCCGCAGATCCCCCCCTGCTCGCTGGCATCGAGTTTTTCGGCGATTTCTCTGGGAATGTCTTCTTTCCCGAGCAAATGGAAATTGTCTCTCATGTTTTGAAGGAACGAGTCCGATTCGTTGATCATGGCGTTGAACCAGGCATTTTCGGGATTTTCGGACTCTTCGATCTCGGATTTCAGTTTGATCAGGGCAATCATCGCATCGGAGGCGGAAGGGCTGTTTTCCTGATCCAGATAATAGTCAATCCGTGTCACGAAGTAACATTCGCCGAAAACGAAATTGTCAGGTTGGCTGTCATAGATCTTCTGATACTCGGCGTCTGAGGGTTTTCGAATTTTCGCCTTTAGTTCCTTGTCCAGCATCCCTTCCTTGATAAAGAGGATGGCTTTTGTCCGGGCCTCTTCCGGTTGGAACGTGCTGTAATAGTCGGGATGTTGGCGCAGCTCGATCTGGATGCGCTTTTCCGGGGGGTCTGGATAGGGTGAGCTTGAAGACAGGAGATACTGGGCGAGGAGTTCCTTGTCGATTATGGTGTCTTCCGCCTGTTTGCGGATGCTTTCGGGCGATTTGTCGCTTTTGTCGTCAGAGAATTTGCCGTCCTGCTGCCACAAACGGATCATCTCGTCGATCCACTCTTGTGCAATCTCCGTCCCGTTTACCAAAATACGCATGATGCTTTCTCCATTACCCAACTGTGGTGTTATTTGTTGGAAGCGTCCTTCTCGGCTTCCGGCGGTTCGGGAGGTTCCTGGAGAAGTCCGACGAGGGAGGCGATCTTCGCCTGGGCGATCTGTTCGTCGTAGCGCGAACGGACCATGTCCGCCTTCGCCTGCGTGACCTGAACTTGCGCGTCCGTCCGCTCGATGGAAGAAGAGGTCCCGACGCGGAACTGCTCGTCCACGATGGCGAAGTTCTCCTTCGCCTGTTCATAGGTCTTCTGCGAGACGAGGGAGCTCTGCCGCGCGCTGTCCCGGCGGGCCACCGCCTTCACGAGATCGAGGTAAAGCGTCTGTTCCGTCTCCGCGCGCTTCGCCCGTGCGGCGCGGAGTTCCGCGACGGCGGCATCGATCAGCGCCGTTCTGCGGAATCCCGTGAAGAGGTCTTCCGCCAGGCGGCCGAACCAGGACCAGTTCACGACAAGCGGGAACCCTTTCCCCGAAAGGTCGAGCGAAATGCCCGCCGTGACATCGGGGTAGAGGTTCGCGATGGTCTCATCGACATACGCGGAGGCGGCTCGTTCACGTGCCGCCTGGACGGCGAGCGCCGGCGAGTTTTTGCGGGCGAACGCCATTAACCCTTCCGCGTCGTCGTCGATCTGTTTTTTCGGAAGCTTGCTCGCCGCGATTTTGTAGACCGGCGAATCCGCGAATCCGAGCGCCGCGTTGAGATCCGCTTTCGCCGTCGTCAGGTTGTTGCTGGCGGTGATTACTTCGAGTTGCGCGTTCCCGTAATCGACCTCCGCTTTCGTCACGTCGTACTTACGGCACGTGCCGACTTTGAACATCGATTTCGCCTCGTCCAGATGTTCGCGGTACTGCCGCAGGTTGTCGAGCGCGACCAGCAGGAGGTGCCCGGTCCGGTGGACTTCGAAGAACGTGGCCCGCACGTTGTAGAGGACGGAGACCTGGGATTGGCGGAACTGTTCCTCGGAGGCGAGAATGTCTTCAATCGCTTGTTTTTCTTTTGCATCGAGTTTCCCGAAGTCGTACAACAGCAGGTCCAGACCGAGCGATCCGCTCCAGCTGCCCGCCATTTCGGTTTTGCCGCGGTGGAAGCGCGAGTTCGACGTGCTGCGTGAATACCCGCCCCCCGCCGAGACCTGGGGAAGCCGCCGCGACTTGACGACCTTGAGCTGGCAGCGGGCCGTTTCGACCGCTTGCGACGCCTGCTGGATCGCGGGATGAAACCGCAATGCGATGTCCTCCAGCTGTTTCAAGGCGACGACGGCACCCGGTTTGATCCCGGCGTCGGCGGACAGGACGGTGTATTCGCCGTCCAGCCGGTTCCCCTCTTTTTGCGCGTTCCTCGCGCGTTCCACGGTGGAGCAGCTGCATAGCAGGGCGGCCAGCGCGAAGGACAACGCGGACAGGTTGAAGATTCGTGGCGTACACAGTTTCATCATTCGGTCTCCTTTTTACTCGTCGGTGAACAGATTGACGGACTCGTTTTCACGGTCGAGTCCGTGGTAGGAACGTAAAATACGCGCCGGATCCAGGGTCTCCGTGTACCACGACCGTGTTTCAAGCGTGGTATCCGGGGATTCTAGAAGCAGGGCATCGTAAACATTGTCGAATGTCTCCTCCCGGTATTCGGGAATGAGCAGGTTGGCCATCTCGTCGTTCGCCTCTTCCGGTGTCTGGATGGCCTCCTGTCCGGGGGCGGGGAGGACGACCGTCTGGGTCGCGGGATTCACCGCCGCCGTATACCTGTCCGGGGCGGCGTAATAGGGGTAGTACCCGTAGCGGGACAAGCCATAGCCGTAACTGGTCGCGTAAGCGCGTTCCCACCAGATCCCGCCGACGCCGTGCCAGCCCCAGTAGGGGTCGAAAACCGGATTCAACGTTGCCGGGACGAAGGCCTCGCCGTAAGGGTCCCAACTCCAGGTGTTAAAAAAGAAGTGGCGAGAGGTTGCAAAGAAGGGCGGGTGCAACACAGGGCGGGGAGGATGGCGATGGTGGCGATGGCCTCCGAAATCCGGCGGCGGGCGATGCCCCTTTGCGCGACTTCGGACGTTCGGTGGCGGCGGGACGAAACGCTGTGGTTTCACAGGTGTTGTGCGTGGCGGCGGAGCGGGCGGTGGCGCCGGAGTCGTGACCCTTGGACGCTCACTCAAAGACGGCCGCGAACGGGCTGGGGGCTTCGTCGTGTTCAAAGCCGGGCGGGGCAGCGTCTGCGAACGGACGGGCGGCGGATTCGGCTTGCTTCCGGCGCGCGTGGCAGACGGCGGCCTCGTGACGGGGGCGGGCGGCGGTTTCCCTGCGTTCGGGGGCGGCGTGCGCGTGGCGGGCGG
>JAGCVN010000126.1 GCA_017962315.1 Kiritimatiellia bacterium | reverse complement strand
GGCCTCGCCTTCCCCGGTTCGTCTCCGCACGGTGACGGTTCCAAAGATCCAGCGCCCCGGTGTCCCGAAGCCCCCTGCGGCCGATCCTGTGACCGCGCCGACGGTATCGGGGGCGGTAGGGCTGGACGAGCTGCCGACGATGTCGCCCGCCACCGCACCGAAACCGGTGACGGTCGCCGCGCCGAAGCCGGTCATGCCGGGTCCGAAACCCCTTACCGTTTCCGCGCCGAAGCCCCTTACCGTTTCCGCACCGAAGCCGGCCGCGGCTCCCGCCGCAGGGGCGAAGCCGGTTACGGTCGCCGTGCCGAAACCGGTGCAGCCCTCCGTCGTCTCGCCGAAAGAATCCTCCCCCGCGCAGATCCAGGCCGCGAAATCCAAAACGTCGCGTATTTCGCTGGATTCCGCGATCGGTGTCGGGACTGGAATCAGTAGTGAACCGAAGACGATCAAGCTGAAACGCCCGTCAGACCTCTCTCCCTCCGCGAAGGCGCCGACGCCCGCGCCGCTCTCCCAGACGGCTCCGATCCACCAGACGTCCCGCATTCCGGATTCCGTCCTGCCGCAGAGCACGCCGGACCCTGCGACCGTCACGCAGAAGAAGACGTTGAAAATCAAGCGTCCCGGCGCGGCTTCCGCCCCGGCCTCCGCCCCGGTTGCCTCTGCCTCTGCGGCCACTTCGGAAGAAAAGGCCAAGCCCGCGAACAACGGCATCGGTTTGGATGACGCCGATTTCGCCAACCTTACGCCGTTGCCCCTCGAGAATGTCCCTAAGGCATCGTCCGGTGTCGGCACGACGATTGCCGCGATTGCCGCGATCATCGCTGTCATCACGCTGGGGTTGCTTGCGCTCTGTCTCGGTTCCCAGGCAATGGGACCCGTCGCGGGGCCGAATGCGTTGGCGACCGTCAACGGTCCGGAACTTCCTTGGACGGGGAAATAACCCCGTATTGTCTTGTAGGCGGCCGCTCCGGTGGGAGCCGGCCGCCTCCTTCGTTTCTGGACGTTTCGCATGGCCCGTTTCTTACGCCTTCTCCTCGGTATCCTGTTGATGCCGCTCTGCTTTTCGGTCACGTGGGCGACGCTCGATACCGTCGCGAAGTTGCCTTCCCGGGGAATCTTCTCCCCGCAGTTGCTCTGGATTGCGGGGGGCTTTTTCTGTTGGATCGTCTGCTGGATCGTCTTCCGCCATCCGACCGGTGTCTACGTGTTCGGACACGAGATGACACACGCGGTTTTCGGTTGGCTGTTCCTCGCGAAGGTCAGCAACCTCCGCGTCACCACGCGAGGCGGCAGCGTGATGCTCTCGAAAGACAACATCCTGATCACGCTCGCTCCGTACTTCTTTCCGTTCTACACGATGCTGCTCCTGCTGATCCGCTGGATCGTCAGCCTTTTCTGCAACCCGGTCCCTTGTCCTGAGGTTTGGCTGTTCCTGACGGGATTCACCTGGGCTTTCCACCTTTGTTTCACGATTCATAGCCTCTGCCTTTCCCAGCCTGACTGCCAGCAATACGGCTATGTCCTTTCCTACGTCTTTATCTACCTGATGAACATCCTCGGTGTCGGGCTATGGATTGTATTGGCGACAGACGACCTCTCCGTGAAACTCTACGGGAAGATCCTTTGGATGCGCATGGAATACGTCTACTATATGCTGTACCGCTACGCCCTCCTCGGTACGCGCCGCCTTGTCGCGGCCTTGCGGTGAATGCGTTCCGGTGCGAGAACACCCGCCGCGCCTGTCTCTCCAGTCCAGCCGGTCACGCCCGTCCCCGTCTCCCCCTGAAGTTCCAGGCGGTTTCTAGGGTCAGTCCAACCGGTTTCGGTCGATCCAGAGGCCGAGGGCGGGGTTGGGGATGAAGTAGATCTCTTCCCCGTCCACGGTATTGTATCCGTAGGCGAGTTTCGCGGGGTCGTATTTTTTGACCAGTTCGTCGTAGACGGCGGACTTGAAACCGACGCCCTCGATTTCTTCACGGGAAATGGCCTTGACGGCGTAGGTAATGGAAAAGCGCCCGTCCGATGAGCCGTGGATCAGGTGTGCCGCCGCGCCCATGTTTGCGCGGAGGTCGGTGTTTTCCGGTTTCCCGAACGCTTCCAGCGTGTGCAGCCGCCCCCGGTATCCGTATTTGCGGATCAAGGCGTCCACGGCGTCGTCCTCGCCGAAACGTTCAACCCCCGGTGCGAGGATCAGCAGCTCGCCACCGTCCGCCATCGCCATGCGCGTACGGTAGACCGCCTTGTTGCCGAGCCACGTGCTCTTGAATTCCGAGGGGTCTAGATAGACGACGCATTTCGCGAAGCCCCGTTCGACGGTGTCGATGTTTTTAACTTGGGCGAGTTTCACCGCCTCCGTGAGGCAGGTGCGGCCTTCACCGACGAAAAGGCCGTGCGTCCGGACGTTCCCGCCCGGTGCGGTCGTGACGGTGAGGGCGAAAAGGATGGGGCGTTCCGAGAGAAAATGTTCCAGCGCGTAATCGAAAAGGCGGCGTACCGGCGTGTGGTCGCGCCCCATCGCCTTTTCCATGCCGCAGACCGCGCCGATCATGTGGCTTTTGTTGATCATCTCGCTTCCGCCGACGCCGACGAAAAGGTTTTTTGCATGGTTTGCCATGCCGATGACCTCGTGTGGCACGA
The DNA here is from genome assembly GCA_017962315.1 of Kiritimatiellia bacterium. Taxonomy (GTDB): domain Bacteria; phylum Verrucomicrobiota; class Kiritimatiellia; order RFP12; family UBA1067; genus RGIG8368. The sequence continues at coordinate 7,310 of JAGCVN010000126.1, read as the reverse complement.
CCTGTCCGGGCGAGAGGATCAGGTCGTAGGCGGGGTCCATTACGCGGCGGTTGACTTCGACGGAGAGCGGTTCGTTCCACAGCCCTTCGGAGACCTCCGCGACGAAAGAGGCAGGAATCTCGCCGATTTTGACGACATCCGTGCGCCAGTTGTGGACAAGCAGCGTTTCAAACGGGATGCCGTCGAACATGACGGCGGCTTGTTCGCGTGAAACGGGGGCGTGCGTCCCGAGGGCGGGCAGGACATCAACCCGGACACCCTTTTCGGACAATGCGCGGTAACAGACTTGGGTGATGAAACCGGCTTTCGAGTGAAACCGCGTGAAATCCGGCGGGATGATCAACACGCGCTTCAGCGTCCGCCCTTCCAGCGCACGTTCCATCGTTTCGCGGATTTCCGCGTCCGTCAATCCCTCGTTCCGATCAGCAATCCGAAACCATTCCATCAACGTTCTCCTTTTGTCTCCCGCCGTTCCGTGACGGGACGGACATCATTTTACCAGCTACCACTCCGCGTGAACAAGGAAAAAGGCTCTTCAGGTATACGTGTAGGTGTTTTCTGCCGACTTTCGGGTATTTCACCGAAACATGGATTCTTCTTTCCCGTCTTTCCGTTCGATTGAAACGCAGGGATGCGGAGGCGCAGGGCAGAACAGATTTCAAGGCACGGGTATTCGGCGCAAGGAACGCAAAGGGGGGCAGGCTGTCGCCGGCGCTGTTTCCGGGAACCCGGATCGCGCCTCCCCCTCGCGTCCGGCGCCGTGGGAGGGGCAACGTCCCCGTTGCCCTTTCCATGCGCCTCTGTGCTCAAAAAACATGCGAGGTTTCCCTCCCTCCCGTTGCTTTCCTGGAGAAACCGTCGTTTCACACTTTGAAACTACCCTTTGCTGGTTGAATCTGAACCACACTCATGCACGAAGTCGCAGGGAAAACCTACCGGTTCCGTCAGAAGAGTCGTGTTTTCGGACATTGCGTTGCCGCGTTGTGGATGATCGGGAGATTCTGGTGAAACCGCCGGGGCGGGCGATAAGCCCTTCTTTTCCGGTGAGACAAAACGCCCCACCTGCGCCACGTGTCACAGAGATGTCCCACCGGAAGCGCGAAAAAAAGGGCGTTTTAAGGTGTTTTCCCGGCGTCTTTTGGCGTGACCGACGTGTTTTCCGAGTTGGCACGTCCTCTGCTTCATTCTAAAACGTCCGCGCATGCTGGCACAGTTGTGGGCCGGACGGGGCGGGCAGATTGGAGCTTAGAAATGGCAAAAGTTTTAGGTATTGACTTGGGAACGACGAATTCCTGCATGTCCGTCATGGAAGGTGGCGAGCCGACCGTGTTGGAGAATGCCGAGGGCAAGCGCACGACGCCCTCCGTCGTGGCGTTCACCAAGGATGGGCAGCGGCTGGTTGGCGAACCTGCGAAACGCCAGGCCGTGACGAACCCGAAGAACACGATTTATTCGATCAAACGGTTCATGGGGCGCAAATATGACGAGATGGCCGAGGAGATCGCGATGGTCCCCTACGAGGTCGTCCGCGCACCGAACGGTGACGCGCACGTCAGGGTGGGTGACAAGACCTACTCCCCCCCGGAGATTTCCGCCATGATTCTGCAGAAGTTGAAGGCCGACGCGGAGGCGAAGCTGGGCGAGACGATCACCCAGGCCGTCATCACGGTGCCGGCGTACTTCAACGACAGCCAGCGTCAGGCGACGAAAGACGCCGGGCGCATCGCCGGGCTTGACGTGCTGCGCATCGTCAACGAGCCGACGGCGGCCTCGCTGGCCTACGGGCTCGGGAAAAAGAAGAACGAGACGATCGCGGTCTACGACTTCGGCGGAGGCACGTTCGATATCTCGATCCTCGACATCGGCGACGGTGTCTTCGAGGTGAAGGCCACGAACGGCGACACCCATTTGGGCGGTGACGACCTTGATCAGGCGATCATGAACTGGCTGATCGAGGACTTCAAGCGCGAGAACGGTGGCATCGACCTCTCGAAGGACATGATGGCCCTGCAGCGTCTCAAGGAGGCGGCGGAGAAGGCGAAGTGCGAACTCAGTTCGGCGCCCACCACCGAAATCAACCTCCCGTTCATCACGGCGGACCAGAGCGGCCCGAAGCATTTGACCAAGACGCTCTCCCGCGCCGTGCTGGAACAGTTGACCGAGCGCCTGGTTGAGCGCACGACGGATCCGTGCCGCAAGTGTCTCGCCGATGCCTCGCTCTCTTCGGTTGACGAAGTGGTGCTTGTCGGTGGCCAGACTCGTATGCCGCGCATCCAGGAGCAGGCCAAGAAACTCTTCGGCAAAGAACCGCACAAGGGTGTCAATCCGGACGAGGTCGTCTCCATCGGTGCCGCCATCCAGGGCGGTATCCTGAAAGGCGATGTCAAGGACGACATGGTCCTGGTCGATGTCACGCCGCTTACGCTCGGTATCGAGACCCTCGGCGGTGTGATGACCCCGCTGATCGACCGCAACACGACGATTCCGACCAAGAGGAGTCAGATTTTCAGCACGGCGGCCGACAACCAGCCTTCCGTGGACATCAAGGTGCTGCAGGGCGAGCGTAAGTTCGCCAGCGACAACAAGATGATCGGCAACTTCCACCTCGACGGCATCCCGCCCGCGCCGCGCGGCGTCCCGCAGATCGAAGTCACTTTCGACATCGACTATGACGGTATTCTGAGCGTCTCCGCGAAGGACAAGGGCACTGGCAAGGAGCAGAAGATCACGATCACGGCTTCAAGCGGTCTCTCCAAGGAGGAGATCGAGCGGATGCGCCGCGATGCCGAAATCCACGAGCAGGAGGACAAGAAGCGCGGAGAAGAGGTCGAGGCCCGCAACATGGCCGACTCCCTCTGCTTCCGCACGGAAACCCTCCTGCGCGAGAATGCCGACAAGATCCCCGCCGACGTCAAAGCACCGCTCGAGAAGGCGGTCGCCGACTTGAAGGATGCCTTGAAGAACAACGCCGGTATCGAGGAAATCAAGGCCAAGCAGGCCGCCCTCGAACAGGTTCTCAACAAGGTCACCAGCGGCATGTACGGCCAACAGGCCGACGGCCCCCAGGGCGGACCCACCCCGCCGCCCCCGCCGCCGAACGACGGCCAGCAGGATTCCGCCTCCGGCGGCAAGAAGGACGACGTGATTGACGCCGACTTCACCATGGACGACGGAAAGAAGTAACACTGGTTTTCCGACCGCCGCGGACGGGTGTCCGCGGCGCGACGGAGTTCGTTTCACAAACGGCGCGTGTGCGCCGAACAACCACAACAAGGAGTCAAAAAAATGGCTATCAAAATCCGCCCGCTCGGCAACCGCGTTCTCGTCGAGCCGAAGGAAGTGAAGGAAGAGATCAAGGGAGGCATCTACATCCCTGACACCGCGAAAGAGAAGCCCATGGAGGGCAAGATCATCGCGATCGGCAAGAAGCGCGACGACGACGGAAAGGAAATCCCCTTCGACGTCAGGGTCGGCGATACGGTCCTGCTGCCGAAGTACGGCGGCACGGAAGTGAAGATCGAAGACAAGACCTACCAGCTGGTCCGCGAAGAAGACCTGCTCGGCGTCATTGAGTAACCCGTTTTAACGAAAAGGAGTTGTTGAGTTATGGCAGCGAAACAGATGATGTATGATGCGGATGCACGGCAGAAGATTCTCGCCGGCGTCGCGAAGCTCTCCAAGGCCGTCTCGTCCACGCTGGGGCCGGGCGGACGCAACGTGATCCTGGACAAGAAGTTCGGATCCCCGCAGATCACCAAGGACGGCGTGACCGTCGCCAAGGAAATCGACCTTCCCGACCCGTTCGAGAACATGGGCGCGCAGATGGTCCGCGAAGTCGCGTCGAAGACGAACGACATCGCCGGCGACGGCACCACGACCGCCACGTTGCTCGCCGAGGCGATCTACCGTGAAGGTCTGAAGAATATCACCGCCGGCGCCAACCCGATGGCGATTCGCCGCGGTATCGACAAGGCGACGGCCATCGTCGTCGAGGCGATCGCGAAGCAGGCGAAGAAGGTCAAGGACACCGAGGAGGTCAAGAAAGTCGCCACCGTCTCCGCCAACGGCGCGGAGGAAATCGGTGCGATCATCGCCGAGGCGATGGACCGCGTCGGCAAGGATGGCACCATCACGGTCGAAGAGGCGAAGACTCTCGAGACCACGCTCGATGTTGTCGAAGGCATGCAGTTCGACAAGGGTTACCTCTCCCCGTACTTCGTGACGAATCCGGAGGACATGGAGTGCGTGCTCGAAGACGCCTACATCCTGATTTTTGAGAAGAAGATCTCCAGCCTGAACGACATGCTTCCGCTCCTGCAGAACGTCGCCAAGGCCGGCAAGCCGCTGCTCATCATCGCGGAAGACGTCGAAGGCGAAGCCCTCGCGAAGCTCGTCGTGAACAAACTGCGCGGCACGCTGCAGATCGCCGCCGTCAAGGCGCCGGGCTTCGGCGACCGCCGCAAGGCCATGCTGGAAGACATCGCCATCCTCACCGGCGGCAAGATGATCAGCGAAGACCTTGGCATCAAGCTCGAGAACGTCCAGCTCGCCGATCTCGGAAAGGCCAAGAAGATCACGATCACGAAGGACAACACGACCATCGTGGAAGGCGGCGGTAAGACCTCCGACATCCAGGGCCGTGTCGCGGTGATCAAGAAGCAGATTGATGAAACCACCTCCGACTACGACCGCGAGAAGCTCCAGGAGCGCCTGGCCAAGCTCGCCGGCGGTGTCGCCGTCCTGAAGGTCGGCGCGGCCACCGAGGCCGAGATGAAGGAGAAGAAAGACCGCGTCGATGACGCCCTCCACGCGACCCGTGCGGCCGTCGAGGAAGGCATCGTGGCGGGTGGCGGCGTTGCCCTGATCCGTTGCCAGAAGGCCCTCGAGGCCGGCAAAGAGACGGCGGTCGGCGACGAGAAGATCGGCTTCGACATCATCTCCCGCAGCTTGGAAGCGCCTCTGCGCACGCTGGTCGCCAACGCCGGCCTCGAAGCCGCGTTGATTGTCGAGAACGTGAAGAACGCGAAGGGATCCAACGGCTACAACGTCGCCTCCGGACAGTACGAAGACCTGGTGAAGGCCGGTGTGCTCGATCCTGCGAAGGTAACGCGCAGTGCGCTGCAGAACGCCGCCTCCGTCGCGGGCCTCTTGCTCACCACCGAGTGCATGGTCACCGAGATTCCCGAAAAGAAGGAAGCTCCTGCGGCCAACCCGGACATGGGCGGCGGCATGGGAATGTAATCCCCTGCTTTCGGACAGACGTTCCAATAACGACGGGACGCCGCGGTTTCGCGGCGTCCCGTTTTTCGTCTCGCCTCAGTTCTCTGGATGGAGGTGCTGCGACAAAAAAGCGCAGTTTTTCATATTCGGGGTGTTTTGTCCCGGTTTTTCCTTGCGATTCTCCGTTTTTCACACTGGCACGGGAGTTGCATTAAAAAGGCGAGACCGAAGAACGGTCGAGGAGGAACACACCATGATTGATTTGAACAAATGGACACAGAAGGCGCGCGAGGCCGTGCAGCTGGCGAGTGAAATCTCCGCCCGGCGCGGGAACCAGGCGGTGGACACACCGCATCTGTTCTCCGCCCTGCTGGCGGACGACGAGGGGCTTGCCGTACAGCTGCTGAAGGCGGCGGGCGCTTCCATCCCGCAGCTCCGCGCCCAGACGGAGCAGGAGCTGGACCGCATCCCCCGCGTGAGCGGGAATGTGGAACAGGGGAAGATTTACCTGACGCCCGCGTTCGAGAAACTGGCGTTGGCGGCGGCGGACATCGCCGTGAAACTGAAGGACGAATACCTTTCCGTCGAACACCTGTTGCTGGCGATGGCGGACGACGGCGGCGTCTGCGGACGCCTTCTTGCCCGGACGGGAATCGACAAGGGACGCCTGTTGACCGCCCTCAAGGGGGTTCGCGGCAACCAGCGCGTCACCAGCGATTCGCCGGAGGGAAGCTACGAGGCGTTGAAGAAATATGGGACGGATCTGGTCGAACTGGCGCGCGCGGGGAAACTCGACCCCGTGATCGGGCGTGACACCGAGATCCGCCACGTCATCCGCATCCTTTCGCGCAAGACAAAGAACAATCCCGTACTGCTGGGTGAACCCGGAGTGGGCAAGACCGCCATCGTCGAAGGGCTCGCGCAGCGTATCGTGCGCGGCGACGTCCCGGACGGTTTGAAGGGCCACAAGGTTTTCTCGCTCGACATGACCGCCTTGATGGCGGGGGCGAAATACCGCGGCGAGTTCGAGGAACGCCTCAAGGCGGTGTTGAACGAAATCAAGGCGAGCGAAGGGAACACGCTGTTGTTCATCGATGAGATCCACACCATTGTCGGCGCGGGCAAGACCGAGGGTTCCAGCGACGCGGGTAACATGCTCAAGCCGATGCTCGCGCGCGGCGAGTTGCACTGTATCGGGGCGACCACGCTTGACGAGTACCGCAAGTATATGGAGAAGGATGCCGCGCTGGAACGCCGTTTTCAGCCGGTCACGGTCGATCCGCCGAACGTGGAAGACACGGTGTCGATTCTGCGCGGGTTGAAAGAGCGTTTCGAGCGTTATCACAACGTCCACATTCAGGACGCCGCGCTCGTCAGCGCTGCCGTGCTGAGCGACCGTTACATTCAGGACCGTTTCGAGCCGGACAAGGCCATCGACTTGCTTGACGAGGCGTGCGCCTCCATCCGTACCGAGATGGATTCGATGCCGGAGGAACTTGATGGCGTGACGCGCAAGCTTAGCCGCCTCCAGATCGAAGAGGCTGCGCTGAAAAAGGAGACGGATGAGGCCTCCAAGAAGCGTCTCGCGGAACTTCGCGCCGAACTCGGCGACCTCCAGACGCAGGCCGCCGCCATGACGGCGAAATGGAAGGGCGAGAAGCAGAAACTTGACGAGGCACGGAAACTCCGTGAACAGCTCGACGACGCCCGTACCGCCTACGACCGCGCGGAACGCACCTACGACAACGAACAGGCCGCGCGCCTGAAATACGGGACCATTCCCGAACTGGAAAAGAAACTCGCCGCGATCCAGCAGGATCTGCACGAGGGCGAGGGCGGCCAGATGTTACGCGAGGAGGTCACCGCCGAGGAGATCGCCGAGGTGGTTTCGCGCTGGGCGGGCATCCCCGTCACCAAGCTGGTCCAGGGCGAACGCGAGAAACTGCTCCACCTTCCGGAAGAGTTGCACCGGCGCGTGATCGGGCAGGACCAGGCGGTTGAATCCGTCGCGGACGCGGTGCTGCGTTCCCGTGCGAACATCAAGAACCGCCAGCGTCCCGTCGGTTCGTTCCTCTTCCTCGGCCCCACCG
>JAGCVN010000125.1 GCA_017962315.1 Kiritimatiellia bacterium | reverse complement strand
GGCGGGCAAGCTCGCGGAGAAGCTCAAGATCCCCGCGGCGGAGCGTCTCGCGCTCATGCTGAAGTACCGCGCCACCGTGGACAAGTACGACCCCTGCATCCTGCGCCTCGCCTACACGTACAACGCCGTGGGGCAGTTCGAGCCCGCGCACGAGATCCTCACGACGCGCCGCTTCCACGTGTGGGAGGGCGCGGACGGCCTGCTTGCGCCGTTCGTGGAGTCGTGCATCGGCCTTGGCAAGGAGGCGATGGCGAAGAGAGACTTCAAGACCGCGCTCAAGTATTTTGAAGAATCGACCACCTATCCCGCGAACCTGCAGGCGGGACGTCCGGGCGACGCGGGCACGGAGCCGAAGAGCCGCTACTTCATGGCGCAGTGCAAGAAGGCGCTGGGCGACGCGGCCGGATACAAGGCGGAACTCGAAAACTCCCTCAAGGGCTGGATCCACGCGGGCGAGATGGACTACTGGCGCGTGAAGGCGCTGCGCGAGCTAGGACGCGACGCGGAGTGCGCGCCGCTCATCGCGGAGCTCAAGGCCGCGATCAAGGAACTTGAAACACCCGCGCCGGTGATCATCAACGCCTACGCGAAGTTCGCGGGCGACAACTCCGCAATGGAACGTGCGGCGAAAGCCCGCGAAAAAGCCGGTTTCCTCCTTCGGCTCTTGAACGAAATCGAGAAGGGTGAGTAGGCAGCTTCCGGTTGCCTTCTCCAAACGGGAAGTCCCTTGCGAGGGGGCAGGATGAGGAGAAGCGTATGCAGGTGGTTCTAGGCGACATTACGAAACTGGACGTGGATGCGATCGTCAACGCAGCGAACACGACGCTACTCGGCGGTGGAGGTGTCGATGGCGCGATCCATCGCGCGGCGGGGCCGGAACTTCTTCAGGAGTGCCGGCTGCTCGGCGGTTGCGAGACTGGCGATGCGAAGATCACGGGCGGTTACGACTTGCCGGCCCGTCATGTCATCCATACCGTTGGTCCCGTCTGGCGCGGCGGTACGCGCGGCGAGCGGGAATTCCTCTCCAGCTGTTACCGGCGTTGTCTGGAGGTCGCTGCGGAGCATCACCTCACCAGTATCGCTTTCCCCAGCATCAGTACGGGGGTGTACGGTTTCCCGCTTGAACTTGCCGCACCGATCGCCGTCACCACCGTGCGTGTCTTCTTGAGCCGGTATGACAAACCGCTTGCGGTGACGTTCTGTTGTTTCGGACAGGACGCATACGACCTCTATCGAAACCTCGTCGGACAAGGAGAGAAACCATGACCGTAACGTTCTGCAAACTGCTCCCGAACGCCGTTCTTCCCGCATACGCACATCCGGGCGACGCCGGGATGGACCTTTGCGCGGCGGAGTCCGTGACGCTTGCCCCCGGAGCGCGCGCCTTGGTGCGCACCGGTCTCTCGATGGCGCTTCCCGCCGGGACGGAGGGACAGGTCCGTCCGCGCAGCGGACTCGCGGCTAAGCACGGTATCACCGTGTTGAACACGCCCGGCACCATCGACGAAGGGTATCGCGGTGAAGTGAAGGTAATCTTGATCAACCTTGGCGATGCGCCGTTCGTCATCGAACCTGGGATGCGGATTGCGCAACTCATCATCGCACCGGTATTCCGCATGGAGGTCGGAGAAGTAACGGAACTCTCCGAGACCGAACGTGGCACGGGAGGATTCGGTTCAACGGGAGTCTGATCGGATGAAACGGACGGTATGGATCCGCATGGCCGTGGGAGGGACGATCGCGTTCCTTCTTGCCGGATTTTGTATCCGGTTCGCCTTGCGTACACCGTCCGTTCCCGTCCGTCATACCTCGTCTGGACGGATTGCCGCTGTTGAGCCTTCCCATCGTGGCACTCCCGCCCGCCGGACATTCGTCCATTCGCCACGCCCGACCGTCCTTGCGCCTTCGCTTTCGCCGGAAATGTGGAACCGGCTGGCGTCCGGTTTCACGCCGGCCGATACCCGTCCGGATTCCACGCTGCCGCGCACCCGCCAGGTGCTGTTGCGGAACCGGCGCCTCGTCATTCCCGAAAAGCGCACATTCCCGGACCGCCTTGAGGGGGTGCGGACTCCCCGTGGCGCCGTTCCGTGCGTTGTCATGTTCAGCGAAACGGTCGAGGCCTCGTGGGCGGATGGACTGGAGGGGGTCTATGTACGCGGTCCCCTCCCGCGCAACGCCTGGCTGGCGGAGTTGACCGACGCGGGATTGCGCCGGGTGGCGGCCTTTCCTGCGGCACAGGGCGTTTCGGTGTGGGAGGCGGCCGACAAGCTGGATGCGCTCCTCGCGCACGTTGCGGCGCAGACCCGGGAATCGGTGCGCGTTTCCGTACAGACCTTTGCGCCGGAGGATGCGAAACGCGCCGCCAGTGGTATCGAGGCGGTTGGCGGCCGCGTCGAATCGGTTTCGGCGAACCGTTTGTGGGGACTCGTAAAAGCCGTTGTTCCCGCCGGTTCGCTCGACTCCCTTGCCATGCGCGGCGAAATCCAGTGGATTGAATCGGCACCGCTTCCGCGTCTCGGCAACAACCTCGCCGTCGAAACCAACCTGTTGAATGCGGCGACCGTCTGGCGGGTTCCTGGACTCACGGGAAGGGGGCAGTTAATCGGGCACGCCGACAGCGGAATTGACACGGGCGACTTCGCCACGATCCATCCCGACTTCACCAACACGGTCGCCTACATGAGTTCGAGGACGGGATCCATACCTTACGACGCGATTGGACACGGTACGCACACGGCGGGGTCGATCGTCGGCGACGGTTCAGCCAGCGAGGGGAAGTATCGCGGCGCGGCTTGGCAGGCGCAGCTTTTCCATCAGTGCGTCGTCGATTCCTTCGGTTATTTTTCCTCGTTCACATTGGATGAAATTTTCTCCGAGACGTACGAAAGCGGCGCACGTATCCATTCCGACAGCTGGGGCGAAGGCGAGACCGGGACGTTCGGCCAGTACAATCCCGATTGCGCGGATAACGATTTGTTCACGTGGGATCATCCCGATTTCCTCACCGTGTTCGCGGCGGGGAACGAAGGTGCCGACGCGGACAAAGACGGCGTGGTGGATATGGAAAGCCTGAATATGCCGTCGTCAGCGAAAAACACCATTTCCGTCGGAGCCGCGGAAAACGGACGAAAGAACGGAGGTTATTCCAACAGCGCGTGGAAGATATATTCATTCTGGGCGGATCCGATCGCCAACGACTACATCGGGTATTCGGAAAACGGCGCGTTGGGTATGGCGGCGTTTTCCAGTCGCGGACCCGCCGCCGACGGACGCGTTAAACCCGATGTCGTCGCCCCCGGCGCCGTCATCATCTCCTGCCGGTCTTCCCGTGCGACACACGACCAGCGCGTGAATTCGAACGAGCGCTATGCCTACAACCAGGGAACGTCGATGGCGACGCCGCTTGTCGCCGGTTCGGCGGCACTCGTCCGCCAGTACCTGATGGAGCTGACGGAACACACGGAACCCTCCGCCGCGTTGATCAAGGCGATGCTGCTCGGAGGGGCGCATTCCATCGGACCGGGGCAGTACGGAACGGGGGCGACGCGCGAGATTCCCGAAGCCGTTCCGAATAGTGTGGAAGGGTGGGGGATGGTGAATGTCGGCGAAACCATCGCGCCGACGAACCTGGCCATCCGGCTGTTCGACCGCCTTTCGCCCAGCCAGGGCGAAACGCTGCCTGTCGCCGAACTCGTTATCGTCGAGGAGGGGAAACCGCTAGACATCCTGCTGAACTGGACGGACTATCCGGCGACTGCCGGAACATCGGCGACGCTCGTGAACGATCTCGACCTGGTTGTCACCGCGCCGGACGGGACGCGCCTCTATCCGAACGGAGGTGACGCGCCGGACGAGGTGAACACGGTCGAGAGTGTGCGCCTCGCCTCCGCCCCCGTCGGCACCTACACCGTTTCCGTTGCCGGAACGTATGTCGTCGAAACGGGAGGCGTGGCGGCGGTTTACGTACGCGGTGCCTTTGCGGACGACGGACAGCGCACGTTCACGACGGTATACAGGGACGCTTCGTCGGATACGGTACTTATGCGTAGCAGCGAAGGCTTCACAGCGGGCGAAACCGTCGAAATCTCCGCCCCTGCCGTCTTGGAGGCGTTCGCGTTCTACGGTTGGTACGTGGACGACGAACGTTATCCGGACGCGACCTCGGCTTCGCCTCTACAACTTGCGTGGCCCTCTTTGACGAGCAACCTGACTGTCGAGGCACGGTATCTTCCGCTTGCACAGGACAGCGATGGCGATTTATTCTCCGACTGGTGGGAAATGCGGTTTTTCGGGACGCTCGAGTCCGTCTCGGCGGAACATTTCGGCGGGACCGACACCGATGGCGACGGATGGACGGATGGACTGGAAAGCCTCGACGGGACGGATCCGACGGATTCAGGATCCGTGCCCTCGCCGCCGTCGATCCACGTCGTTCCGCTGGCCGTCCGCCAGACGGAACACCCGCCGTGGATGGTCTACGCGACGGTGACCGACAATTTCCGCGTTGACCGGTGTTGGCTTGCCTACCGTGAAGAAGGTGAGAGCGACTGGACGAGCATCCCGATGATTCCGCAGGGGGACGGCCGCTATGCGGCAGAGCTCGATCCGCCGTCAAAGGGTGCGAAAACCGTGGAGTACAACGTCGGCGCGAGCGACCGTCTCGTCACACTGGATTTTGTGGAGTACGGTGTGTTCTATCGCGTGGTAGGCGACTACTCCGAAGGCTGGTTCTCGCTTTCGCCGGAAACCCTCCCCCTGCTTGAAGTGACGGAGGAAAGCACGAACATCCAGTTCACGGCGGCGAACTTGGCGGGGGCGGATGTCGTCTGGACGACCCGGATCTCCCGCGTCTGCACGCCTCTCTCGAATACGGACGAGGCGTGGTTCCACGGTGGACAAAACGATGCGTGGACGCTCACCACGAACCGGATGTGGAACGGTCAGGCGGTGTGGTATCTGGGGAATCCGGCGAGTCGCAAGTATGCCAGCGAGACCGATGCCGTGCTGAACGCGCCCGCGTTTACTGTCGGGAGGCGTGGCGGATTCTTTTTCCGCCATTGGATTCAGACGGAACCGGATGTTGACGATTATTTTTGGGACGGAGGCGTCGTCCGGCTTTCGGTTGACGGGGGAGAAACGTTTTTCGATATCGCGCCCGTCGGCGGGTATCCCGGATTGATTGTCACGAATGAAGATTCGTTCCTTCCCCCCGACACGCCTTGTTTCGGAACGACGGGGGGCGAATGGCAGACGGTGTTCTTCGACCTCTCCGCCTACGAGGGACGCACGGTTATCGTGCAGTTTGACTTCTGTTCCGACCTCTACGTCGTGGATGAAGGCTGGTACGTGACGGACGTCACGCCGTTCGCATTCGAAGGGGAACCTCCCGCCTGGCTTTCGGCGGAAACGCCGACAAGCGGGACGCTCGCCGCGCTCTGCTCCGCGACAAATGTATTCGCCGTCGATGCGACGCGCCTTGCCCGCAACGAAGAAGAATCCGTCCTCTTCAACGTTTCAACCAATGGGGACGCGAACCTTCAGGAATTCCGTTTGTTGAGTGTGCGTCGCGGTGCCAGGCTCACGGCGCGGGCGGAAGGACCGGGAACGGTTGCGCCTGGGACGGCCTTCCTCTTCCGCGACGTCGGCGCGACCGTCGTGGCGACACCCGGTGAAGGTGCGTACGTGAACCATGTGTTGCGGAACGGAGAGGAAATTCCGTTGCCGGCGGGCGACGGGAACGGGACTTTCGCGTTTCCGGTTGACGGGTGGTCCGGAGGGGACATTGTGTTTGACATCCGTTTCGCCGAAGGGGATGTCTGGTCATTGACCGTTGAGTCGGAATTCGGAAAACCGACGCCTGCGAAGGGGAGGTATCAGGTCGGAGACGGCGTGACCGTCGAAGCGACGGCGAATTCGCCTTATCTTTCCGCGATCACAAACATCCGCTATGCCTGTATCGGCTGGACGCTGGAAGGTGACGGCTACGGCGTGACCGGCGTGACGGATACCGCGATTTTCGCGTTGACCAATCACGCGACCCTGACCTGGTTCTGGATTCCGGAATACCGTCTCTCGATGAATGTTTTGGGATCCGGCAGGGTTGTTCCCGAGTCCGGCTGGTACAGGCGCGGAACGAATGCCGTATTCACCGCTTTTCCGGAACCCTACTTCCATTTGGACGGCTGGACGGCCGATCGGATCTACTACGCTGACATGGAAGAAAACGGTGAAACGTTAACGCTCGACAACGTGCAGTCCTATGGCGGACATACCGCGCGTTTCGTCGCGAACCGGACGGCGACGCACAACGTGCCGGAGTGGTGGCTCGCCCGATACGGGTTCGAAGATGACTTCGAGGCGGCGTCAGAGGACGATGCGGACGGCGACGGCATGAAGACCTGGCAGGAATGGCGGGCGGACACCGATCCGACGAACGCGCTCTCCTGTCTGCGTTTCCTCCAGTTCGCGACAGACGGTGGAACGACGGCGACGCTCCGCTGGACGGGCGGTGTTGAAGCCACGCAACGGCTGGAATACGCGAATTCGTTGACAAACGGGAACTGGATTCCTTTTGCCACGAACCTCCCCCCGTGTACCCTCACGAATAGACTGGACGTCCCTCTGTCCGGCCCCGCCCGTTTCTACCGCGTTACCGTCCCGGAACGGTGATGATTTTCCTTTACAGGCGTTTCCTTGTTCTGGTAAGTTTTCCCTGTTTTGGACGGGCGGGATATTGTCGGTTTCACCCGAACAAGGGAGGTAACGATGAAAGCGCGTGTATGGTTTGCGTTGGGAATGGTTTTGGCCGGTCTCGGACAGGCGGCGGAATATGACGTGCTGGTCGCTGGGGGAGGCCCCGCCGGCATCGGCGCCGGGTATATGGCGGCACGGAGAGGCGCGAAGGTACTGGTGATCGAGAAAAGCGGGCGTCTCGGCGGCATGGCCGTACAGGCGATGGTCAGCCCGTTCTCCATCGCGACGGACAGCCCCGTCGTGTGCGAGATCGCCAAACGGATCAAGGCGGGAAGCTCGGTGGATTTTTCCCAGACGGACATTCTCGCCTACGACTTGCTTACCTCCGTCGGAGCGGACGTGCTGCTCCACGCCACCGTCCTCGGACCTGTCATGGAAGGGAACCGCGTGACCGGGCTTGAGGTGTTGTGCGCCGACGGCAAGAAGATTTTCAAGGGGAAAGTCGCGATCGACGCCACAGGGAACGGCGATGTCGCCCTGGCGGCGGGCGTTCCGTTTGAGATGGGGCGGACATCCGATAAGCTTGTCCAGCCGATGAGCATCATGTACACGATCGGCGGGGTCGAGCAGGGGAAGCGATTCTTCTGCGGTTCGGAGGAACATGCACGAAAAGTAGTTGTCCCCGGAACGGGGAAGACGTGGGAGGCAATCGTCCAGGAGGCGATCAAGAACGGCGAGCTGCCGCCCGAGGTCGGCGTGATCCGCCTTTACCGGGCGCCGTTCCCCACAGGAAACGTCATTAACGCGACTCAGGTGAACGGTCTGTACGGGACAAAGTCGGAAGACTTGACGAAGGCGGAGATCATTTGCCGCAAACAGGCGGTCCAGGTGTTGAACGTGATGCGGAAAAACCTTCCCGGTTATGCGAACGCCTACATCGCGACGATGCCCGCCGTGATCGGCGTCCGCGAGACGCGCCGCTTTGAAGGGGTCGAGCGGCTTGAAGTGGAGGATTGCCTGACCGGGCGCAAGCGTACCAACGCCATTGCGCGCCGTTGCTGTTTCGTCATCGACATCCACAACCCGACGGGGGGAGGCCAGGCCGAAAACCAGAGCAAGGATGCCGTCACGGGCCAAGCCCGGCGCGTGAAACCCTACGACATCCCCTACGGGGCGATCGTCCCGAAGAAGGTGGACGGGTTGCTCCTTTCCGGACGTTGCCTATCCGCTTCCCATGAGGCGTTGGCGAGCTGCCGTGTGATGGGGAACGCGATGGCGACCGGCATCGGCGCCGGCGCGGCCGCGGCCTGGGCCGTGCGCAACCAGATCGACGTGCGCGACGTGCCCGCCGAAAAGCTCGATTTGTTCACGTTGGATTCACCCCTAAACGTCCGGTGATATGACAAACAAGGGATACTCCTTCGGCACATTCGGAGGTGTGTTCACGCCCTCGATCCTGACGATCATCGGCGTGATCATGTATCTGCGCTTCGGATGGGTTCTCGGCAACCTGGGACTCACGGGGACGCTCCTGACCGTGACGCTCGGTTCGGCTGTCACGCTGGTGACGGGGTTGGCGATCTCCGCGCTCGCCACCAACATGAAGGTCGAGACGGGAGGCGCGTATTTCATGCTTTCGCGTTCGTTCGGCGTGGAGGCCGGCGGCGCGATCGGTATTCCGCTCTTTGCCTCCCAGGCGATTTCCGTCGCCTTCTACGCGGCGGGCTTCTCCGAATCCCTCGCCCCTGTCCTGCAAGAGACGTTTAACGTGACGGCGGATCCCCGCCACTTGACGGTGGCGACCATCGTCGTCCTCACCGTCCTTGCGTCGGTCTCCGCCTCGCTCGCCCTCCGCGCACAGTACGTGATCATGGCGTTCATCGCCTTGTCGCTGATTTCTTTCTTCGGCGGTTCATCGCCTGACCCCGCCACGCTGGAACGTGTCGCCGCCGGTACGCCGAAGTCCGATTTCTGGGCGGTCTTCGCCGTCTTTTTTCCCGCCGTCACCGGTATTCTCGCGGGGGTGGGGATGTCGGGCGATTTGAAGAACGCGCGCCGTTCCATTCCCCTCGGCACGATCGCCGCCGTCTTGACGGGATACGCGATCTACATGGCGGTCCCGATTTTCTTTAACCGTTTTGTGCCGGATGCGGACGTGCTGCGCGGCGACATGATGCTTTTCGCCAAGGTCGCGCGTTTCCGCCAGCTTGTCCTTTTCGGAATGTGGGCGGCGACGCTTTCAAGCGCGCTGGGATGCCTGCTGGCCGCCCCCAGAACGCTCCAGGCGCTCGCGCGCGACCGTGTGTTGCCCCGGTTCCTCGGACGCGGATACGGTGAAACCAACGACCCCCGCATCGCAGCCGCCGTCACCTTCTTGATCGCGATCGGATGTTCGTTCATCGGTTCGGTCGATTTGATCGCCCCTATCCTGACGATGATTAATCTGACGACCTACGGACTGCTTAACTTCTCTGCGGGACTTGAGTCCTTTATGGGGAATCCCGCCTGGCGTCCGAGTTTCCGCGTCCCCTCCTTCATTCTCTTTCTGGGCGGCACGGGATGCCTCGCGCTGATGTTCATGATCGGTCCCGGCGAGGCGATGATCTGTTGCGCACTCGTAGGCGGGATCTACTGGATGATGTCGCGCCGTTCCCTTCGGGCGCGCTGGGGCGATATGCGCGACGGTCTCGCGGCGATGCTTGTGCGGATCGCCGTGAGGCGGCTCGACCGTTCGGACGGCGCCGGACGCTCGCACAGCTGGCGTCCCAACCTGTTGGTTTTCGCGGGGATGTCCTCCCGTAGCAAAGGGCTTCTCGCCTTGGCGGGGGCTGTTTCGCGCAATCGGTCGCTCCTGACGCTTGCCGCCGTACTCCCGAACGAATATTGGAATCCGGACCGGGAGGCGGAACTCCGCAAGTCGATGTACCGCGACTTGAAACGGCAGCGCATGGAGGCCTGCGTGACGGTCGAAGCGGCGGACGACTTCTGGCATGGTTGTGCGGAACTGGTGCGATCCTACGGTTTTGGACCGATCGTCCCCAATACAATCCTGCTCGATATGCCGAAAGGGGACGAAGGGATGGAAGGACTTGCCGCACTTTCCCTCGTTGTCGCGCGCGGCCGCCGCAACCTTGTCCTGCGGCAGGAAGGCACGGGGGGCGGAGGGGAACCGACACGTTTTCTGGACGTCTGGTGGCGCGGCCGCTTCCAGAACGGGGGCTTCATGCTCGCGCTCGCCTGGTTGATTGCGGATGACCCTGAATGGCGCGGTTCGCGTATCCGCCTCTGTTCCATCTGCGGAGCAGGGGAGAATCCCGAAAAAATCCGCTCCGGATTCCTCTCCTTCCTCTCCGAAGTCCGTGTGAACGCGGAAGTGCTGGTGCTGCCGGCGGATGAACGCGCCCCCTTTGAACGGATTACGGAGACGTCGGCGGATTCCGCACTCGTCCTGCTCGGCCTTCCCCCGCTGCAGCAAATCGGAGAGGCTTCACCCGCCATCTACGCAGAGCGCTTGAAGCGACTCTCCGATGCCGCCCGCCCCCTCGCCCGGACCCTCTTCGTCCTTGGCGCGGAGGAGGTCGATTTCAAAGGCATATTCCAGCGCTAGATGGAATAACTGCGAATGCCAATTTATGCGTGTAGGCATGGGACTGTGTTTGTCTTCAGAAGTGAAAGGGAACGTACATGAAAGTCGTCCACACAAGCGACTGGCATCTGGGGCATAGACTTTACAACTGGGATGCAACTGACGAAGAAAAACAGTTCTTCGCGCAGCTGGCGGAACTGGTGTCGGAAGAACAGCCTGACGCCCTTGTCGTGAGCGGGGACATCTTCGACACCGGGACGCCGGGCAACGATGTCGCAAAACGTTTTACGGATGCCTTGTTGGATGTGACGTCGCGCTGCTCCGGCATGGCGACCATCGTCATCGCGGGAAACCACGACAGCTATTCGCGGCTTGTCGTGGACAAGGAACTCTGGCTCCGTTCGCAGGTACACGTGTTCGGCGTTCCCGTAGAGGACGCAGAGGGTAGGGCGGTTTTTGAGAGGAACGTGGTCACGCTTCCCGGAAAGGGAATGATCGCCGCCGTGCCATTCTGCCATCCGCGCAATTTCCCGACGGTCGCCGGCGCCGTCGGCGACAACCGGGCGAAGAGTTATTTCGAGGGGCTTGCCAAATACGTGGCAGAACATTCGGGCGGTCTGCCAACCGTCTTGGCAGCCCACCTGGCGGTGAGCGGAGAGATTGATTTTCGCGGACACGACAAGTCTTTCATATTCGGAGGAGAGGAGTGCGTGGACGTGGACGGACTTGGTGCTGGTTATGACTACGTGGCGCTCGGGCATATTCACTGTCCGCAGTGGATCAAGGGCGGACGAAAGATCGCACGCTATTGCGGAACGCCGCGCGCGATCCACTTCGACGAGACGTACGACCATGGCGTTGACATCGTGACCGTGGAGGCGGACAAGGAACCGGAGGCAAGGACGAAGGTGTTTGTACCGCTTCACGCGCTTGTGACCCTTGGCGGGAAGGAGGGCCTTCCGTTTGACGACGCGCTCAGTCTGGTGGACGCGGAATCGCTTCCGCCCGACACGTACATCCGGCTCAACGTGCGTCTGGAAACGGGGGAGTTTCCTGGGCCGGACTGGACGGAACGCGCACGGCAGAAATGTGCCGCGAAGGGTTTCCGCTTCTGCGTGAACAACCCGATCCGGACGGAGACCCAAGAGAGGCAGGAACCGCGGGAAAGGAGGACGCTGGCGGAGCTGAAAGAACTTTCAGATGACGAAGTGCTTGATATCCTTTCGGCAAAACACGAGTTGACAGACCGCCAGCGTGAACTCCTCAGGTCGCTCATGGAGGAGGTTCGGGCATGAAAATCAAGAAGCTCACGATCAAAAACGTCGCCTCCATCGAATCGGCGGAACTCGACTTTGAAAACGGACCGCTGGGCGAGGCGTCCCTTTTCCTCATCTGCGGCGAGACCGGCGCCGGCAAGACCACCATTCTGGACTGCATCACGCTTGCCTTGTACGGCAAGACGCCGCGGTATGACGGAAGAAGAATCAAGGATCCGCAGGAGATTGGCGGATACGCCTACAACGACGCACGCCAGCTTGTCCGGAACGGGACGACCTCTGCGAGTGCCACGCTGTCGTTGGTCGGGAAGGACGGTAAACCGTACGAGGCGAGATGGTCTGTCGATGCCATATCGCGCGGGCAAAAAAAAGGAATGCTCAAGGATGGGGAATGGACGTGGAAGGACTGTTCGCCCGGCGGCATCGTCTCGACGAAGGTCAAGGAATGCGCGGCGGTCGCCTTGCGGGCGGTCGGCCTTGAGTTTGAACAGTTCTGCCGTACCACGATGCTGGCTCAGGGGCAGTTCACAAAGTTCTTGCTCGGTTCCCCGGATGAAAAGGCCGAAATCCTCGAAAAGCTCACCGACACGTCGAAGTATTCGGAACTCGGCAAAGCGATAGCCGCAAAGTGGACGAAGCTTGATGGTGACATAAAGATCCTTGAATCCGAAATCGACCGGATAGCCGGGCTAGGAGAGGCGCGGGAACAGGTTGAAAAGCGCGTCGCGGAACTTGCGGCCCAGATTGCTGAACTGGGAAAGCGGCGGGAGGCGGCGAACGTAAAGCTTCGCTGGCTGCAGCGACGGAACGAGCTTGAGAGGAACGCGCAGAATGTACGGCAAGAACTCGTCTCGGCATTCGCTTCGCTCAAGGCGATGGAACGCACAACCTCCGGGGAGGTCGCCCGTACAACGGAACGCCTTGCAGCGCTCAAGGCGTTCCTCTCCGGGGTTGCAGACAAGGCGGCGATGTACGAATCCGCCGACGTGATTCTACAGGCGCTTGCCGATGTGCGTAAGGCACGGAAAGACAAGGCTGCCGCCGAACGGGCTCTGGATACGTGCAGACAAAATCTTCCGGCGTTGCAGAAATACGTCGAAGAGGCGAAGGCGGCGTTAGAGAAGACGGCTCAAGAACTTTCCGGTGCAGAGGGAAGGGCGGCGGGCGAGGAGACGAAACTGGATGCGCTCGACCGGGAAGGAGTCCAGAAGTCCAGAAGCGAGGAAGAGAAGCAACGGGGTGAACTTCTTGGACTGCGGGAACGCATCAGAGGCATCGCGAAGATGCTGACGAACGTGGACAGTCGTGAACAGTCACTTATTCTGCGGCGGAGAGAGCTTGCGGAGCTTGAAGGCAGATTGCCCGCGCTCAAGTCCGAGATGGAAAGCGCGAGGGAGGAAGTCGCCCGGATGAGGAGGAACCGCGACATCCAGAAGAAACTGGTCGAGGACGGCATCGAAAAAATTGTTTCCGAACTCAAGGTGGGCGGTGTCTGTCCGATCTGCGGCAACAAGATCGAGAACCTGCACGCCAAGGGGCACTTCAAGGCGCTCTTCAAGGAACTCGACGCCAAATGCACCGAGGCGGAATCCGTGTGTGTGGCAAAAGAGCATCAGTACAACGAGACCGCCGCCACTGTATATGCATTACAGAAGACCATCGTGTCGGAGATGCGTTCGATTGCCGAGGAAAGGGAAAAGGCCGCGAACGAAAAAGCCGCTGTTTCGGCGGCGGCTCTCCAATGCGGTATCCGGGAAGTCACGGATGAAAGCGTGGCATCCGCTCTTGATACGTGCATGGCAAAGATCGCCGTGTCCGACTCGCGTCTGGCGGAGATAGAGAAACAAGAGAAAATCGTCAAAAATCTCCGGGGAAAATTGAAAGGACTCCAGAAAGCCAAAGATTGCGCACAGTCCG
Organism: Kiritimatiellia bacterium; assembly: GCA_017962315.1. Lineage (GTDB taxonomy): Bacteria > Verrucomicrobiota > Kiritimatiellia > RFP12 > UBA1067 > RGIG8368. The sequence continues at coordinate 9,983 of JAGCVN010000125.1, read as the reverse complement.
GCGTGACGGAAGCGGAAAGAAAAGTTGAGTCACTTTTGAGCCAGATGAACGTGTATGAGGTTTCAATCAAGACCGAGGCCGAACGTGCCGGAACGAAACTCGCGGACGTTTCCGGGAAGGTTTCCGAACCGGGATGGATGAAGGCGTGGGAGGACGATGCCGATTCCGTCGAAAGGTCGTTCAAGGCGTCGGTGGACGAGTATGCGGCCCGCAAGGCAGAGTTGCCCAAACTGGAGAGCAGACGCGATGCGCTTGTGAAATCGATGGAACGGATTCTCGACTGCGTCAAACGCGCAGTAGAAAGCGTCGCCTCGCTCAGCGAAGTGGTGGCGGGCGGGACAGCCGCAAACTCCACGGCGGATGTTGAAGGATGGCTCGGACGCTACGGGGAATCCCGTAGCAGCCTGGAACGACACCTTGATGCACGCCCGGAAGGTCTGACGGATACCGACACGGAGACGGCGCTCGAGGAAAGCGAGTCCGCGCTCAAGGCGGAAGAAGCCGAGGCTATCGATGAACGGGGAAGGTGTCTGCAGCAGATCGCCGACGACGACAAATGCGCAGCCGAACGTCAGGTGAAACGCGAAGAAGCGGATCGGCTTAAGGTGGAACGAAACGAATGGGGCCCGATTTATGCGTATTTCGGAGACAACGACGGAAAGAAGATCGGACGCGAGATCCAGTCGTACGTGTTGGCGAACGTTCTCGTCAAGGCCAACTACTACCTCAGACAGTTATCGGACCGCTACGAGCTATCTTGCGAGGGACTGACACTCTCGGTGGCGGATTCTTACGGGGGAGGGGTGATGCGTCCGGTGGACACGCTTTCGGGCGGAGAACAGTTTCTCGTCTCGCTCGCCCTTGCGCTTGGACTTGCCGGAATGAATGACACGGGATTGGGCGTGGATATGTTGCTGATCGATGAAGGGTTCGGTACGTTGAGCGGGGAACACCTCAATACCGCGATAGAGGCGCTTGAACGCCTCAACGCCCTCACCGGTTCGCGCAAGGTAGGCGTGATCAGCCATGTCGAACGTCTGCGCGAGCGGATTCGCACACACATCGAGGTGACACGCAACGGCCAGTCGCCAAGCGAGGTCCGGGTGATCACGCACAGTGCATGGTAGGGCGGGGGAACGCAACTGGCAGAGTTTTAGTGGAAACGGATGCCATCCGCCTTTCCGTTTGATTGAAGCGCAGAGACGCAGAGACGCAGAGAAGAACAGATTTCAGCGGGTATTCGGCGCAAGGAACGAAAAGGGGAACAGGCTGTCGTCGGCGATGTCTTTGGGAAGGGCAACGCCTCCGTTGCCTTCGTTCCGACGGGGGGCGTTTTCTCTCTGCGCCTTTGCGTTAAAAAACGTGCGAGGTTTCCTCCCGTTACTTTACGGGATTGACGTTGAACGGGCAACCGGATGATCACCGTTATTCATGATGAAGGTCAAATGCACTCCGGGGGCAGGGGCGTTCAGCTTTCCAGCGCGGTGCGGGCCATCTCCGGCGTGACGCCGTGCAGGCGTACACGCTTGAGACGAGCAGTCGTGCCGCCGATCACTTCGACCGAGCCTTTGGGGCAACCGACCTTCTTGGAAAGGAAAGCGGTTAACGCGGCGTTCGCCTTTCCATCTACCGGCGGAGCCAGGAGGCGGATCCGGATCCATTCCCCCTCGATGCCCGCGACCTCCGTCCTGGAGGCGCGGGGAACGGCTTTCACGGTCAGAATGCAACCTTCCTTTACAGGTTCGAGCCAACTCATGGAAGTCCCCCCGGAAACGGCATGAGAATCATCTGCGAGAGGATTCCTGCGAGGAAACTGTACAGCAGGGTAGAGAGAAGGAAGAAAAAGACCGGGCGGAAGTCGAGCATTCCCCCGACCTGCCGGGCGATGCGGAACCTACCCAGTACAAGGTCGATCCATTCACCGACGAACGCCAATCCCGCCATCCAGCCGATGAGGGAGAACAGGAGGCTTCCGACGACCAGCACGAAAAGCGTCTGGTTCAGGAAGTAGATGCCGTCCACAAGGGTGAGTACCGTCAACCAAGCGGTTTTTAAAAGTGAAATCCAGACGGGAATTGAACCGAATAACGCGACATCCATGCGTCCGGTCGGCGTCAGCGAGGTAAGGCGGAATCCCTGTACCAACAAGAGCATGAAGAGAAAACCGCCCCCCGCAAGCGTTAACCAGGCGGTCACGGTGCGGAAGCGGGAGAGGGGCCGACTGAAATACGAGAAGGCGTCCAGCGCCCGGCTACCAGCGCCTGGCGGCTGGAGGAGGCGGACGAAGAGGAAAACCGTCCAGACGCGGAAAACGAAGAGCAAGGTTCCGGCGGCGCCGAGTCCGGCGGCTGCGGCAAAACCTCCGGCGGCCGAGGGAGAAGGGGTGAAGGTGAATACGGTCCCCACGTTCAAACCTGCCGATGGCCCCGTCTTGTGGAAAAAAAGGATTTTTAACGCGAAGGCGAGCAAGATGACCATCACACACCCGCCCCGTTCGGGGAGACCGAAAAACGAACGGATTCCCCCCAGCACGTTGTCCATCGAGACGGTTGGCGCGGAGACGAACGGATTGAAGGAAAACCCGTGTCCCGGCCTCGTCAACAGGCGGACTGAAAAAAAGAAAATCACACAGTCGAAAAAAACATTCAGGATGGACATGGCGTCACGTGCAAGCCTTGGTGTCCTTGAAAAGGACGTTGACGCGCCGGATGGAGAAATCCGCCGGCAGGAGGGTTTCCGCGTTGGCCCAGCCGCAGGCCATCGCGAAACGAGCGGCGTCCAGGACGCCCTTGCCCGCGAGAACCGCGTGGACAAAACCGCCCGTGGCGCAGGAACCGCATCCGATCGGGTTTACGGAGGTGAGCTGCTTTGACGTCCGGAGTTTCACGAAGCCATCTGGGCAGAGCAGGTAGCCGGGATTCAAGCGGTCGGTCACAAGGACGTTCGCCGCGCCCCGGGACTGCAAATCGCGCATCGCCGCCTCGATGTCCTTTTCTTCCGTCATCTTGTGGCCGAATGTCACGCCTAGACCGTAGAGACTCATCTTCGCAAGCAGGGGATGGAACGGGAGCGTATGCAGCAGAGCGGAGGAATGGGTGTCGAGAAGGAACGGGATTCCGGCCTCTTCCGCCTCCTGCGCGAACTTGACGTAGAAACGGTCGTTCACGTAACTTGGAAGGGTGCCGCAGATAACCAGCATGGAGGCTTTGAGCAGTCGTTTGCTGGCGTCGGCGGACATCTTTTTCACCGTGGACAGATCCACCGAGGCGGGTTCCTCGATCACCTGCGTGACACTCTTCGTGGACGTGTCGATCACGGTGGTGCAGACGCGGGTCGACGCGGACATCTGGGTGAGGGCGTTCCCCACGCCGTAGACTTTGATCAGGGCTGCGAGCTTTTTCCCCGAATCGCCTCCGTTGAATCCGGCGGCTTCGGCGGGGGTTCCCAGCGTCGTCAACGCGCGCGCCGTGTCGATCGAATCGCCGGATGCGGACTCCACCACTTGTCGTGTACGGTTCTCGTCTCCCACGATAAACCGGTTCAAAAGAAGGGTGCGTTGAAGTGCAGGCGTCAAACCGAGACAGAATACCGTTTTCATAAGAATCCGTTCTCCCGCAGCAGGGTTTCCGTAATCCCCGCTACCGGGGCTTTCCCCAGGCAGCGGGCCACGTATTTACCAAGAATGTCGCCCTCAAGATTCACCCGGTCGCCCACGCGCCTTTCCGAAAGGCTCGTGACGGCACGTGTGTGGGGGATGACAGCGACTTCGACATATCCTTCTCGGACGGCTGTGACCGTCAGGCTCACGCCATCCAACGCAATCGATCCTTTTACAACAGTAAGCGAAGAAAACGCGGGTGAACACGCAATCCCGACGCGGAGGTCGCGTCCTTCCGGGGTGAGTCCGAAGATCGTCCCCGTCTCGTCCACGTGTCCCGTCACAAGGTGCCCGCCCAGGCGGTCACCGAGGGCGAGTGCGCGTTCAAGGTTCAAAAGGGAACCGGCGCGGAGTTCGGAGATCGCCGTCAGCCGGAAGGTTTCGTCCAGAATGTCGGCGGAAAAACCGTTCGGGGAAACGGCGGTGACCGTCAGGCACGCGCCTTGGACGGCAATGCTTTCTCCGATGACAAGCGGAGACGGCCAGGGGCCGGATTCGATCGAAATCGACCATCCTCCCTCGCTTCTTGTCAGCCGCCCCAAGCGGCCCGTCATCTGGACTAATCCTGTAAACATAAACACGCAAGGATAAAAACTTCGTTCATTCTACCACGGAATCGCCCATTCCCAAAGCGAATTTTTATATTTATTGCGTATGGGTCGCCGGTTCTTCCGCAAGACCGTTTTCTTGAAGCTTCTTCAATGCCTCGTACTGGGCGCGGGTGACGAGACGGGGTTGCGGCCCGTGGATGCACGGGTCGTTGTGGTTCGGCGGCCACCAGTACAGGCCGGCGAGATTGAGCAACCTTTCGCGAAGCGGTTTCTTCACGGGCGTTTTCCCCAGGAGTCTTTCAAGGTCACGGTGCGGTTGAAGGCCGGTGCCCCGGGCTTGGAGTCCTCCGAATCCGCACAGAAGTACCCTGTGCGCTCGAACTGGAAACGCTCACCCGGCTTGGCGTCCGCAAGCGAGGGCTCGCCGTAGGCGGTGACGACCTTGAGCGAATCGGGGTTCAGGAACTTGAGGAAATCCTGATCGTCTTCGCCCAACGGATCCGGGACGGTGAAGAGGCGGTCGTAGAGACGGACCTCGAACGGTTTCGCATGGGCGACGCTCACCCAGTGGATCGTACCTTTGATCTTGCGTCCGTCGGCGGGGTTCGCCTTGTCGGCGGTTTCGTCGTACGTGCCGTGGATCTCGGCGATGTTGCCGTCCGCGTCTTTCACGATGCCGGTACAGGTGAAGAGCACGGCGGCGCGGAGGCGGACTTCGCGCCCCGGCGACATACGGAAGAATTTTTTCTCAGGGACTTCTTGGAAGTCCGCCCGCTCGATCCACACTTCACGTCCGAACGGGATGAGGCGCGTCCCCGCCGCGGGGTCTTCCGGATTGTTTGCGACTTCAACCTGCATGACGTTGTCGGCGGGCCAGTTGTCGATCACGACCTTGACGGGATCCAACACCGCCATACGGCGGGCGGAGGTTTTGTTCAGGTCGTCGCGGAGGCAGTACTCCAATAGGGAAAGATCGGTCTCGCTTTCGTATTTCGAGACCCCGATACGTTCACAGAAATCGCGGATTGCGGCGGGGGTGTAACCGCGTCTCCGGAGTCCGCAGAGCGTGGGCATGCGGGGGTCATCCCAACCGCTGACGCGCTTCTCCTCGACCAGCTGGCGGAGCTTTCGCTTACTCACTACGGTGTAGTTCAGGTTCAACGGGGCGAACTCGCGCTGCTGCGGGCGGACTTTGCTGCCGTTGCGCACGACGAGCAGCCCCATCTCGTCCATACGGTCTATGACCCAGTCGTACAACGGACGGTGGACTTCGAACTCCAGGGTACACATCGAGTGGGTGACGCCTTCAAGCGCGTCCTCGATGGGATGGGCAAAATCGTACATCGGGTAGACGCACCAGGCGTCGCCCTTGTGGTAATGCGGGACGTGACGGATGCGGTAGATGACCGGGTCGCGGAAATGGATGTTCGGCGAGGCCATGTCGATTTTTGCGCGGACGCACCATTCGCCGTCCGCGAACTCGCCCGCGCGCATCCGGTGGAAAAGGTCGAGGTTGCGTTCCGGCGGGGTGTTCCGCGAAGGGCTCGGTGTACCGGGGCGGTCGGGGACGCCCCGGTACGTTTTCCATTCGTCCTGGGTGAGGTTGCAGCAGTACGCATTGCCGTCGGCGATGAGGCGTTCGGCGATGGCGTACATCTGTTCGAACATGTCGGAGGCGTTGTAGAAGCCCTCGCCCCAGTCGTATCCGAGCCAATGAATGTCGCGCTGGATACTGGCGGCGAACTCGTCGGACTCCTTGGACGGGTTGGTGTCGTCCATGCGCAGGTGGCACGTGCCGCCGAATGCCGCGGCCATGCTGAAATCGACACTGATGGCCTTTGCGTGGCCGATGTGGATGTATCCGTTGGGTTCAGGCGGGAAGCGCGTGACGACGCTTCCCCCGTTCTTCCCGGCCGCGACATCCGCCGCGATCCACTGTTTCAGAAAATGCCGGCTGGTATCGGATTCCGGCTTCACCTTCTCGTCGCTCATTTTTTCCAGACCTTCACGTTCAAACGTTTGCTTCCCCATGCTTTCGCCTTGTCGTGCGAGGGGAACCATAAATCGATGTGGTTGCCGACGACCGCGCCGCCACGGTCTTCGACCTTCCCGAACCCGTAACCGGGCACGTACACGATGGAACCGAGGGGGATGACGGAAGTGTCGGCCGCGACTGTCCCCCGTTGCGCCATGACACCGCTCGCCGTCTCGCCGATCTTCTTCGGCTTGCCCGCGTTCGGACCTTTTTTGACGACGGGGGAACCCAGTCCCCACCACGTCCTGTGCCAGTTGCAGCATGTGCCGCAACTGCAATAGCCTGTGACACGTAGAACCATGGAGGTGGGGGCGACATTCTTCGGCGGAACGAGCCGCTGGGAATAACACCCCTGCACGAGACCGACGACGGTTGTCAGGATGCAGAAAAGACGCATCGATTCCTCCCTCCGGCAAGACACGAACCCCGGACCGGCGCCTCCGCCGGCGGGGTAGGGGGTGTCACAGGTTGCGGCCGACGGCGTTGACCACTTCATTCGCCGCGGCGATTTCCTTCTGTTCGTTCATCGCGGCGATCGAACGCTCGATGATGCCCGCCACGTTGTTCTGGGCGGCTGCCGCGCCTGCGATGATCGCGTGGAAGATCGCGTTGCCGTGCGAGGAACCGTGGGTGATGATGACCGTCTTCGGAACGCCCAGCAGTGGGGCGCCGCCGTAGATTTCGGGGTCCATCTTCCGCTTCAGGTTCTGGAAGGCGCCGTGGAGCAACAGGGCACCGAACATCCGGACCGGGTGGCGGTAGAACTCGCGTTTCATCCAGTATCCGACAGCGTGTGCCACGCTCTCGGTCGTCTTCAGCACGACGTTCCCGACGAAGCCGTCACAGACGACGACATCCGTCTTGCCGAGGAAAAGGTCGTGTCCCTCCACGTTCCCCCGGAACTGGATGTCCGGGATCGACTGGATCAACGGGAACGCCTTCTTCGTCATCTCGTTGCCCTTGCAATCCTCCGTGCCGATGCTCAACAGCCCGACGATCGGGAGTGTGCGCTTCAACACGGCATGCGAATAGGCGGTGCCCATCACCGCGAACTGCGCCAGCCATTCCTCGTGGCAGTCCGTGTTCGCGCCCGCGTCCAACAGGAGGAGGGGGCGTTTGGGCTGTCGCGTAGGCAGGACCGTCGCGATGGCCGGACGGCTGACGCCGGGAATGCGTCCGAGATGGAAGACGGCGGACGTCGCGACGGCGCCGGAATTGCCGGCGGAGACGAACGCATCCGCCTCGTCGCGCTTCACCATGTCCATCGCCACATTGATGGAACAGAGCTTTTTCTTTCGGACGGCGACGGCAGGCGTCTCGTCCATGTCGATCTTCTCGGGGGCATGGACGATTTTCAAGCGCGTCATGTCGGCCTTCGGATACTTTTCAAGTTCTGCCCGGACGGCGGTTTCGTCGCCGACCAGGTAGATACAGGAAATCGTGTCCTTCAGACCGTCCGCGGCCGATACAGCGCCCCGCACAATCTCGTACGGAGCGTTATCCCCGCCCATCACGTCTAGCGCGATGCGCATCATTGCGTTATTCCGCCGCTTCTGTCGCCTCTGCCGCGACGGTCATCACTTGGCGGCCGTGGTAAGTCCCGCAACTTCCGCAGGCGCGGTGGGACTGCACGGGGGCGCCGCAGTTGGGACAGACGCCGATGGCGGCGATTTCTGCCTTGACCTGGCCAAGACGCTGGCGTTTGCGCTGTTTCGATGCCTTATGCTTTGGTTGAGCCATTTGCCCTACTCTCTCTTTCTTTGGTTCGCCGGCGATTCATCCGGCTCGTCGTTCTTCAACAAATCGCCCAGTTCGGCGAACCCTCCCGCGGCGCCTCCGCGTTTGCACGCGCAGGTCTCCGTGTTCAGGTTCGTGCCGCAGACCGGGCACAGTCCCTTGCACCCCTCGTCACAGAGGGGAAAACTCGGAAACGCGAGAATGATAGCCTCGCGGACGGATTCGGTCAAGTCTACATACTCCGTTTTTCCATCGAAAAGTACGGAGGGGACTGTGGCCTCGAGGGGGTCTGTCTCGCCCGCCTTGGCGTCCAGGGGCACGGAAAGCACGAATTCGTCCTCGCCCGCCTCCGTCTCGAAGGGGACCGCGCACCGCGAACAAAGGCAGCGGATCGGCTGCCAGACGCTCCCGCGCACCAGCAGCTCGTCGATGACGCGCTCCACGCGCAGACGGTAGTGCATCCCCCCGACCGGGGTGATGTACGGATCGTCGCCGAGGTTCAGAAGTCCCTCGGCCGTCTCGCCTTCCAGCCGCTCGCCCGCCTCGTCCAGGCGGGCGACGTCAACGATCAAACGCCCCTGTGTTTCCAACGCCGCTCCCTTCCTGGATGTGCTGTTCCGGATGATTCCGCATGAACGCCTCGACGTGCCGCTGCACCGCCGGGGGCACGAAGGGGGAGGTGTCCCCCCCGTAACGCGCCACTTCGCGGATCATGCTGGCCGTCACGTAACTGTAGTTTTCGCCGGGCATCATGTACAGGGTCTCAATGTCCGGGTTGAGTTTCCGGTTGGTCAACGCCATCTGGAACTCGTATTCAAAATCGCTGTAGACGCGCAGACCGCGCACGACCACACCGTAGCCGTGGCGCTTGCAGTAGTCCACCAGTAGGCAGTCCAGCCGGTCGAACACCACGTTGCGGATGCCGGCCTCCTCGACCGTCTCCCGGATCATCTCGATCCGTTCGTCGATCCCGAACATGCTGGTCGCCTTCATCGACACGCCCGCGACGAGCAGGACGACGCGGTCGAACAGAAGCGAGCTGCGCCGCAATAAGTCGAAATGCCCCATCGTCAAGGGGTCGAAAGTACCGGGGTAAACTGCCGTCCTCATGCTTTCCTCCGCCAAACAACAAGCCGCGTCCGGCCGTACTGTCGGTCGCGGAGAATCTCCCATCCGTCCGCCGGGGCCGCGGCCATGCCGAACGGCATCTCCGCCGCGAAATACCCGTCCGGCTTGACGACGTCATGCTCGGCCGCCAGCCGGAGGTGTCCGCCGAACCCGGCGCGGAGTGCATCTGCGTAGGGCGGGTCGGCGTACAGCACGTCGGCCCGGCGCCCCCTCCCGCCGCCCTGGAGCCAGCTGAGCGCGTCGGCGCAGACGAGTTCCGTCCCGGGGAACGTCTCCGGCAGCGGGAACGCCGGAACGTGCCGCGCGTTCTCCCGGTGCACCGGACGCGCCGTTGGGCGTAACGGGACGGCCGCCGGATCCGGTGCCGCCGCGTCCGGTCTGGCGAACGCGAGGAAATTCTCCAGGATCAACCGCACGTTCCGGATGTCTTTCTCCACCCAGGTCACGCGCGCCGCACCCCGGCTCAACGCTTCCAGCCCGATCGTCCCGCATCCGGCGTAAAGGTCGATCCAGTCGTTCCCCGCAAGCCGTGCCTGGAAAATGGAAAACAAGGCCTCCCGGACCCAGTCCTGGGTCGGTCTGACCTCGCTGCCCGGCGGTGGCGTCCGTAACGAACGACCGCCCCATTCTCCTCCAGTGATGCGCATGACGGGATTTATTCTGCCACAACCCAAGCCCCGTTGCAATCGGAAACAATAAGGAAAATGCGGGATGTTCCCGGACACGAAAAAATCCCTGTCGTGTAGTTTTCAAAACAGGACTGGTGTAGTTTTCAAAACAGGACTGCCTCAACAAGTGCAAACCCTTTGATTTTATTGGGTTTTGTTGAGGGGCAAGCTTGTCGGGAGTCCTGTTTTGCGCGAATTCAGCCGTG
>JAGCVN010000124.1 GCA_017962315.1 Kiritimatiellia bacterium | reverse complement strand
TCGCGGTGAAGTCCAGCCGTCCCCGAAGGGGTGGCGCGAAGCGCCAAGGCTGGACGAGCCGCGAAGGGAGAGAGGTCTTCGCCCTCATGCCTGGCCTTGGTGTATGCCGCCTGGATGCGCCGTATCTTGCGGAGGCGCTTACGCACACGCCTGTAGAGGTCCATCCCGCCGAGGCGGGCTCTGTACGCCTTGAGCGCGGCTTCCTGTCCTGGCGTGAGCACGTGTTCGTCGAGCACCCTCTGGTACGGTGTCCTGGGCTTGTCATACCTGCACTTGTAGCCTTTCGCGTTCGTGAGGTCGGTCGCGCCATTGAACGGTCTGCGGTACGTGAACGGGGCGGCGGACAACCGCGTGGACACCTTCGCCGAAGAAAGGCGGCAACCTCTGCGGGACGGTCGGTTTTGATGTAATCAAGTCCGCGTTCCCTCGTAAACCGCAAAACCTTCGGATGGTCGGGGTACCCCCATAGGCGGAACGCGGCATTCCGTCGGCACGGGTGCGCCCGCCGTTCTTCCGCATGACCTCGCGTAACGGCTCCAGATAGAGGCGGCGGAGCGTGTTCTCCTTTTTCAACTCCTTTCGGGAATGCGCCCAAAACAGGTCGCCGTCTACCAGAAACACGTCTTCTCGATAGAGTCCGCCCCCGTAGGTTCACCAGACGGGGCACTTCTGCGCATAGTCATTATGCGAGTGGATCAGCCTTGCGGACGCGAGAACCGGGCGACGAATCCGCCTCCCGGGGCCATGTGGACACGAATCTTCTCGCCGGCCTTGACCTTCCGCGTTTCGTGGACGAACCTCTGCGCGTCCTCCTTCGCGTCGCCCGCGTCGCGGAAGATTTCAATCGCCCACTCGCCCGCGCCGAGGAACGACGTGTCGAGTGTGCAATCACGCGCCTCGGCGGTGGTGATGCCGCCCGCGTACCACGCGCCGTCCCGTGTCTCGCGCGCCGCGACGAACATCCTGTCCGGCGTGCCGGCAAGGCCGACGGTGTTCTTCCACACGGTCGGGATCTTCGCCATGAACGCAAAGCATTCCATGTTCTTCTCGTAGTTCGTGGGCGAGTCGCAGAGCATCTGCAACGGCGCTTCGTAGAGCGCCACCTGCGCCATCTGGCGGCAGCGCGTGCCGAACGTTCCGGGCTGGTTGCGTTTGTCCTGTGCACGATCGCCCGGGCCGACGCCGTGGTTGAGCATCGCGCCCGGCGTGTAGTCCATCGGCCCCGCCGACATCCTCAGGTAACACGCCGCCACGTCGCTGAACATCATTCCCTTGTCATCGACGTTGCGCAGGCCCGAGCGCACCCATTCCTGCCCGTGGATTCCCTCGTAGTTGAGCACGTTCGGATAACGGCGCTGGAGGCCCGTCGGACGGTACGCGCCATGGTATTCCACGTGCATCCGGTTCCGCGCACATGCGTCGGCGAACTTCTCCATGAAGCGCGCGACGTCCGCGTCACCCCGGTCGAGGAAATCGACCTTGAAGCCCTTGATGCCAACCTTCGCGAAATGGGACGCCACGCGCTCCTCGTCGCCGTACACCTGGTGAAACGCCATCCAGTGCCAGAGGTCGACGCCCCTTTCCCGCGCATACTTGACGAGATGATCCACGTCGACGGCGGGACACGGCTTCCAGATGTCGAACCCGAAACGGACCTCGTAGCCGTACCAGTCCAGTACCACGTACTCAAGGCCGTTCTTCGCCGCAAAGTCGATGAAGCGCTCGTACCCCTTCGTGTCGCATTTCCTGCCGTTGTCGAACCAGTTCCACCAGTCCCACGCCACCTTGCCGGGCCGCACCCACGAGAAGTCGACGCCCGTGTCCTGCGCGGGCGCGAGCGCCCACACGATGTCCGCCTCGCAGAACTTCGCCGGCGCGTCGGCAAGGACGAACACGCGCCACGGGAACGTGCGCGTTCCCTCCGTCTCGACAAGCCATTTTTCGCGTTCAAGTACCCGAAGCCCCGCACCGTGTTTCCTGACGCGCTTCGGCGCACCCGCGAACTTCGCCGTAAACGCCCCGTTGCCATACGATCCGAAGTTCAGGATCGGGTAGTCCCGCACGTCCGACTCCATCACAAGGACGAACTTCCCACCTGCTTCATACGCGAACGGCAGATAGACCATGCCCCATCCAAAAGGCATGTACCGCTTCTTGTCCGAGAAATCGATCTGCGACGCCTTCAGGGAGAACGGCACCGATTCCTCTTCCCCGAACCGGCCCGTCTGGTAGCCCCAGCAAGAAACGTCCGGCACAGGTGGCGCAAGGGACGCCTCCTCGCTCTCGACCCGAATCCGCCCCGGCATCTTCGTCTCGAAGCGATAGGCGACGCCGTCGTTGCGCGCAACAAGCCGCACACCCCATGCGCCGAAGTCGGCGTATGCCTCGTTCGCGGAAAGATCGACCTTGGACTTCTTGTAGACCGGCGCGTCGGCGACACCATCCCGTTTCCCGATCATCACGACGGGAGGGACGCGCCCCGTTGCGTCTTCGTCCCCCAGCCGCTTGCCGTCCACCGCCATGCCGATCTCGGACTTCGCGACCACGGTCACGCCGTCACGCACGACCTCGTATGCGAGCGGATTCGCGTAGAGCCGGATCTTGTTCTTGCCGTCCGGCGAGGAAACCGACGCCTGGTCTGCGGCGACCGCCGCACAAGTACCTATCGTCAATGCGACAGAAACAAACGCGCTCATCGAATTGTTCATCGTTTACCTTTCTTGTTCACCGCCGTTTCAGCGCATCTCAAACGCTGTGACGCCATGTTTCAGGCCGTGCAGCAAATTGTATCACTGTTTCGTGATGGAATCTATGACTGATATCCACTCTTTCGACCTTCGTTCTCCATTGTCAAGCGGACGAAAATCTGATAGGATGGACGCATCCAAACCCACAAAGGAGGACATCCATGAACATGAAGACACTGGCAACCATGACCCTGTCGATCGCGATACTCGCAGCACCCACATTCGCAAAGGATGCACGTAAGGCCGCCAAGCCGAAGGACAACCGTGCGCCGCTTCCTACTGCGACTTACGACTCCGTGGCATACGGCAAGCACAAGATGCAATGCATCGACGTGTGGCTGCCCAAGGGTGCGGCAGTGCCCACGCCTGTGGTCATTTTCATCCACGGCGGCGGATTCCGCAACGGCACCCGGAAAAGTCCAAGCACGGGCAGGTACCTCGCCGCAAGCCAGAAGGCGGGTGTCGCATTCGTGTCCGTCGAATACAGGCTTCTCGGAGACATTACGGACGCAACGCCTCCCGTGAGCGCCTGTCTTGACGATATTTTTGCGGCCGTGAAGTTCGTGCAGTCCAAGGCAAAAGAATGGAACCTCGACCTCTCTCGTCTCGGACTGATGGGCGGAAGCGCCGGAGCGCATTCCTCGCTGTGCGTGGCACTTACGGACAACAACGCGCTGGGAGTGCGCGCTATATTTCCCATTCGCCCGCAAACGTCGATGGATCCGAAGGAGATGCGCGAGTGGATCCCGAACTCGCGGTACGGGCACGCCCTCTTCGGCTATAAGAATTTCCAGGAATGGTTCGACCATCGCGATGACTGCTTGAAGTGGATCGCCAAGTATTCGCCGATGGCGCTTCTCGCCACGTGCGACCCCAAGAAAGCACCCGTCATCATCTGCGAGGGACCGGCCTCCCCAAAGCCCGGCGTGGAGGAGAAAGATCCCACCCACTCCGGGGCATTCATCGACAAGTTCAAGGCGGCGGCCGACAAGCGGGGCGTCCTGTGCAGACGCGGCAAGATGGACGATTTCCTGAAGGAACTCCTAAACTAGTGGACGGAACGATCTCCTTCGACAAGTGTGTCCGTCCTACTTGAACGTTCCTTTGAGACGGCGGGCTTTTTCCGTGAACCGGTCCCAGCGGTCGCGTTCCTCTTTGGACCAGGTGGCCGCTTCGTCGTATGCGCCGCAGAACGGAACGGAAAGGTCAACCCAGCACGCAAGGACGCGCCGTTCCGCATCCGTCAGGGTTGCGCAATGTCCCTGTTCAAGCCTTTCCGTGAACCAGCGGCTTGCGGCCGATCCCCTGCCATAAGGACGTTGCATGGTCGGCGGCGACTGCGACGACACCCAGTTCAGGTCGAGGTGGTCGGGATTGCCAACCCATCCCCACAGGGACTTTCCATGCCCCCAGATCCTTCGCCACGTGGCGTGGGTCAGCGAGAGGTACGCGGCAGACCAATTTCGCTTTGCGGTTGAGTCGTGCACGGCGCGCCCCGTGAGGTTCGGCAGCGTGCAGTCGTTCTCCGGCGAATGGCATTTCACGCAACGCCGGTCGAGTATGGGCTGCACGTCCTTCGCGAAGCTGAAACCGCGCGCGGGACGTTTCAGCAACCCCTTCTTCACGGCGACCCCGCCCTTCACGGCGGAAGGTGTCGGTGCCGCCGAGTTTGCCAATTCGTGACATCCGACGCATGACGCAGCCTCGCCCGGCTGCAACACCGTCCAGCTGCGCATCGTCTGCACCATGCGCCCTTTGCCATCCAGCAGCTGGAAATAGAACGGGATGCGTGCGGGCGCCTCGAACGCCACGCTTCCGTCATCGTTCACCGGAACTTCGCCAAGCACCTTTTTCACGTCCCACGCGCCATTGCCGAGCGCCGGCGGCGTGCTGCACATCGCGAGCATGTTGCCGCGCACCAGATTCGCACCCAGATGCTCCACGTGGCCGATCGCCAGAGGACGGTACTCCAGCTCCACGACGCGCAGGGACTTCACCGTGCCGCGCGGAATTCCCGCCATCGGTTCGCCGGCGTAGACGTCGTAAATGTACACGGTACCGGTTTCGTGCGATTCGTCCTCCACCGTCGAACTGTGGGGGAACACCTTGCGCCCACACACGGGGACCGGCCGCCCGCATGGCGCCTTCCTCCCGTTCCGGCCGACAAGAAGCTCGCGCCCGCCGTCAACGTCCGTCCAATAGAGGCCGAAGTCGGTGAGCGGGTTGCGTCTGCGATTCGTCCATCCTTCAGGACGGAACGACAGTACGACGGAACGCTCATCCACGGGATACGGATAGAGGGCGAGCCTTCCATGCTGCCCTGAATCGCTGTCCGCGATCTCCGGGACGGACCTCCGCAACGGTTCGAGCTGGTACAGGCCCGCGCCGCCATCGCGCCCTTCACGCGGGTCTATGCGCACGAGTTCCCCCGCCTGGCGGATATGGTGGCCGGAGCGCACGGCGAAGATCAACGGACCGTTCCCCGCCATGCGCGCGTGGAACAGCGCCGTGGGGAACCATCCGTTCGCGCCGTATGCGGCGCGCTGGTTGGTGCCGTCCGGCATCATGCGGAAGAGCGCCTGCGAGTAGAGCTCGTTGCGGTCGTTGTATTCCCAGCGCGTGTAGAACACCGTGCCGTCCGCGTTCAACGTGGGCATGATGTCATGCACCTGGTCAAACGTCACGCGGAACATGTTGCGTCCGTCGGCATCGATGCGGAAGAGCGTGCTTACGTCGTTGTACCAGCAATCGACGATCTGCGAACAGCGCGTGGAGTTGAAAAGGATGCGTCCGTCGGGCAGATAGCAGCCCTCGATGTCGGCGCTCCCCTTCCCTTCGGTGAGTTGGCGCACCCTGCCGGTCGCGAACTCCAGCTCGTAGAGGTGGAAGTCGTCGCCGTCCCGACTGGCCTTGTAGGAATAGAGGAGACGCATGCCGTCAAGCGACACGTCGGCGTCGCGGTAGCATCCCGTGTCGGTTTCCGCAATCGGCGTCTCGCGCCACAGGCCGTCGCCGTCGGGTTCGGCGTAATAGAGTCCGCTACCGCGATGCGGCCAATGCCGGATTCCGGCAGGATCGGTAAGGCACTCGGTGTAGGCGAAAATGTTGTCGCCCATCACGGCGTGCCGGGCGTAAACCCATCGCGGGGCCATCGCAAGCAGTTTCGAGAGACGCTTGGCGCGACGTTTCATGCACGCCTCCCGGTAACGGGCGAACGCTGCCTCCCACGATTCCTCGTCCGCCTTCGAGAGACCGTGCTTCGCGAAGGCGAGGCGGTACCTGGCGGCGACATCGCCTGCGAAGAAGTCCTCATGCGCCTTAACGCCGGAATCCTGCGCCAGCCAGTCCGCCAGCAACTCGTCGCGGCGAATGCCGTCTGGCTCCGGCAGCGTCTGTGAGCCCAGCACCATCGTCGCCGCAACACACACGGCGGATGTCAGCCATTCACGAAGGCAGTTCATTTTTGCATCCCTTCCATACGCGGCAAGCGGTGTTCGCCTCCGGCATCCGTTACCACAGATACTTCACGTTCACCCAACGACGCCTCCCTCCGTAAACCGTCTGGGAGGAGGACACGGACACGCCGGGCGGGGGCGATCCGCCTTGTCCGCAGAACGAGCTTCACAACCTTTCCACCCTTCATGGCGAAATCGACCTCGTACCCGCTCTCGGAGGGAAGCCTGAACGACCAATCCTTCCACTCCTTCGGTACGCCCGCGCCGATACGGCGCTCGCCGCCCATCTTCGCGAGCAGCATCTGGTTCATTACGTATAGGCAGTTTCCAGCCGCAGTCATGAACCATGGGCGGAACTCCGCAACGCCAGGTTCATTGATTTCCCATATCTCGCCGTAGCATCCTGACGAGGCCGCCGCCGCCCTGACAAGCGGAAGAACCTTCTCGTACTTTCCCGCACGCTGCGCCGCGGTGGTCATCGTCGCCGCGTACCACGGGCAGATCTTCTTCCCGGTCGCGTACATGTTCCCTGCCTTCGTGTCCTGCGCGAGGAAGAAATCGACGGCGGTGCTCTGTCTCGGACTAAAGGAAAAGACCATCTGATGACCGTTCATGAGACACCCTTCCACCTTCGCCTGGCAGTCACGTAGTTCGTTCCTTGTTTTCATGGCCAACATGATACCACATCCACGATCTCAACGTCACCATCAAAACAGGCACATATCCCTATTGGTGGCTTTCTTGGAAAACCCATTGAAAGGTAAACGCCACCAGACAAGGGCGAGGTGTCAGCGGACAAAGATAAAGAAACCGGATTTGGCCCAACGCCACGTCAGTTTCACCGCAGGATCGCCATCCGTCCAGGTGTAACCAACCTCGCCATCCACAGAGTTCGCAAGCACATTGTTCCCAGCCAGCGACTCAACCCTTCCACGCGGACGCAGATACGATCCCGTCTCCGCATCCACCGCCGGGCTGGCCGTGAAGGTCCACGTGCCGCACACTTCGTATGCGCCCGGCGCCTCGGTTGGCGTATAGTCGCCCTCGACGTCCACGAGCACGTTCGTCACCATCATGTTGCCACGGAAACGCGCCTCGTCCACCTTGTGGTTCAGGAAGAGTTCCTCGTTCGTCAGCGCGCGGTTGTAAACCCAGAACGCATACGTCGTGCCCTTCATGTGGCGGCGTTCGGTACCGCCGGGATTAGACGCCGAACCGCCGACCGACAGCATCTGCGGACCAATCGTGGAGGGAGAGCCCGCCTTGTACCCGTCGCCTGATGTCGGCCTCGTCGTTCCCTCTGTGATGGTGAAATTCGAGGGTGTGAGGATGCCCGTGTAGTATTTGCCGGTCCAGTTCATGGAGGGACGGCCAGAGAAGAGTCCATCCATCTTCCATTGGATGGAACCCTTGCCGAAGAGACCTCTGTCGTTCGGCATTCCGCAGAGCGTCGGCCAGTTTGCGACCTGCCCGCTTGTCTTTTCAAGACATAGTTCCCAAAAAGAAAACAAGGGTAATGTAGCGGAAATCGCAACCATCGTCAATTCAAATCATTTCTATAATTTTTTTGCAAGATGCGTTCCCGTATAGGGATGCGGCGACGAAAATGATAGTTGGTTTTTATTGACAGAAAACACCAAACTTCGGACATTTTGAATATGATTCTCTCCCCGGCGACATACGGTTTCGCAACGGTCGTTTGCGTCGCGGCATTCACCGCCATCGGGAACGCTGTGCTTGCCGCGACCGCCGCAAGTATCATCTGTATGCTAACTTTCATACCGAAAACTTATTTCGTTTTATTCTCGAAAATCACGGGGCCGCCCCATTTCCCGGTGGTGACGAGATCCACGTCACCATCGCCGTCGATGTCAACAGGAACGATGTTTATTCCGGCGCCGATGCCCTCGTTGTACGTAATCACATGTTTCGTAAATACGGGTTCGGGGCCAGGCGTGAAGTCGTAGTAGTAAACGCCGAGCGGTCCGTATTCATCCGGGTCGCCTCCGTTGTGCGCCATGAAGCGCTTGCCGGCGACGAGTTCCGGAATGCCGTCGCCGTCGATGTCGCCCCAGGCGAGATAGTGGGCCTGCGTCCATGTGTCGTCGATCAGATGTTTTCTAAACAGCAGTTCCCCTGCAGGGGATCGCTCCTTGAGCTGTTCACACCAGAAGATTCCGCGCTTGTGGGCGGAACTCACCAGAATGTCCGCGCACCCGTCGCCGTTGAGATCGTAGACGATGAGGTTGGAGGCGTGACCGAGTGCGCGGCCGCCGTCCGAGAACCCGATGTCGAGCGGATGCTTGCGCCATTTTCGTCCGGGCAGTTGTTCGTACCATGCGGCAGGGGTGAGTATGTCGTTGAGGCCGTCGCCGTTGAGGTCGCCGCAACCGCGGCCCATGTCACATTTGTCGTTGCTGACGGAATCGTGCGTGAAAGAGCCGGGGGCGGAAGGGACGTAGAGGCAGGTAACCTGCGTGTCGGGGAGGAAATCGGTCGCCTTACCATCGCCGTCGATGTCCACGAGCAGGCCGGTCTCGATGTTTCCGGGGCGGCCGATGAGATGTTGCGTCCAAACGTTTGTGGCGGGGAGAGCGTTTTCAATCCACCATGTCGCCTTGCTGAACCAGCCGCCCGAAATCACGTCGATGCGGCCATCGCCATTCACGTCGAGCGGAAGGTTCATGAAGTCGTCTGCGTAGCCTTTTCCGTCGGGCGTCACGTTCGTTTTCACGTCGCGCACCTTGACGGGGCGGAACGCAGGCGCGAGGTAGAGGTACGGACCGGCAATGACATCCAGCCGTCCGTCGTTGTTGAAATCCGCCACGCCACACGCCTCCGTACGTACCGTTCCGATGCGCCGCACGGCGAACCGCATGCTCCGCTGCGTCTGCCGCTCTGGCGCCGAGTCACACGAGACGGACTTGACCTCCGCCCTGGCGGCGCACACGGCCACCACCGCCGCCATAAAAACCATGTTCTTTGAAAAGGCGGCCCTCGCCGCTTCCCGCCTGTCGTCATGCATTGACTTCACCATGTTACTTCGCCGTTTCCTCGCCAAGGACACCATGTCCCTGAACGACACACAGTATACACGTATTCGCATTGCGCCGTCAAGGCTGCCACGCATTCCGCAACTGCAAGGGTGGCAATGCTCCGTCTATGAAGAAAGCTTCCCATGTTCTATTTGTCAAGTGCGTCGTGCGTAATAGGCTCGCACATAAGCCCGGTTTCTGCGTAGTCCGTCACGCCCATATCCCAGCCGAGCTGGCACCAGTGCGTCATGACGGGTCTGTCGCGTACGTCCTCGCCCTTGAAAGTTTGTCCGTGCCCCCAGCCGGCGCATGCGGAAATTTTCATCATCATGCCGAATTCTCGTCCGCGCAGATAATACCAGAACGTCTCCATAAGACCGAAGAGGCGGTGCGCTTTTGCGTATTCGCCCTGCACGACGATACCGCCCACCTTGTCGAACTGGCAGGTGACGACGTCGCCCTCCTTTTCCTTGAAGTGGTCGAACGTTGGATACGCACCCTCCTTGTCCTTGCCGCGTTGGTCGCCACCGTAGTACCAGTCGCAGATGACGATGTCGCGCGGAAGCGTATCGGCCATTTTGGCGAGGTCTTTGTCATCCGTGGCGTAGAACGGCCTCCTCTTTCCTTTTTCGAGCAGCTGCTCGTGCCACATCGTCTCCCTCGCGCCGCGTCTGCGGAGAAGTTCCGCGATGCCGGAGATGTGTGCTTCGACGAGTCTCGCGTAGGGCTTCACGGCACGGCAGCGCGGACATGTCGGCGGATCGGCCGCGTCGCAACCGATGTGGCAGAACGACGGATTGCCGAACGCCTCGGCATCTCCTCGATCATGCCACGTAGTTCTTCACGAAATCCTTGAAAAGCGACGAGGCGGTCTCGTCCACGGCGAAGTCGCCGAACGTCCGCGACATCGTGGACTCGGACGGGATGTCGGACTGCGACTTCCATCCGCAGAGTCTGCGCATGGACGGGCATCGGCGCACTTCGGCAAGCACGTCCTTCGTCATCGGGAAGTTCCAGGTGTGCTTCACGAGGGGCAGCTTGAACACCGCAAACCGGTTCGAGGCTTCCTTCCGTTGCCGCACCATCCGTACTTCGTCGCGATGCGGCCAAGTTCCACGGACTCCGCTACGCGGACGAAAAGCCGCTGGTTGTCGTCACGTTTCCCCACCTCGGCCTCAAGGAAGCCGAATAGTCTGGGCTGGATTGTCAGCCAGTGGTTAGCGAAATGCCCTTCTGCCGTTCGTTTCATGCCAATAGTACAGCACGTAATTCGATAAAATCAAGTATAAATAAATAAAAGTGCAATTACCCCTCCCTAAATGAAAAACTTCATTTTCCCCCTTGCGCCCAGAGTGAGATTTTGACAAAATTGTTTTACTGAATCTTTCAGCCGCGTTGCGGTGGGTTTGCGGGCTTCGTCAGGCCGTGTGGCTTGGCTCGCGAATGGCGCGAAAGAGGTTTTTTGCAACTACCCCGTACTAATGAGCGACCAGTCGACGACAACTTTCACCCGCAGAGCCAACAGCAAAGGAAAACCGATGATGAAAACGTACAAGTTGATTGCAATCGCAGCGGCGGCTATCGCCGTTGCAGGACACTCCCAGGCGGAGATCGCCGACCGTCCGGGTTCCCCGGCGACGGCTCGCGTGGCAGCGGCGAATTCGTCCAGCGCTGATAAGTCCGCCGCAGACTTCGTCTGCACGGGAACGAACGACGAAGCGGTCCTGACCAGAGCCATCGAGACGCTGACGCGCGGCGGTACGCTGAAGCTCGCTGACGGCGACTACTACATCGACGCTTTCCCTTACGAGGGCAACACAGCAGTTTTCTTTGGCTATAACAATGGCGTCGCGCGGACAATCAACGTCGTGGGCGGCACGGAGAACAAGTCCTACAATACGCGCCTCGGCGTGGGCATCCACGTCACGGAGGCGGCAATGACTGCGATGGGTACCAACGGTGCGTACCGTGTGTTCTGCGGTACAAAGAAGAAACCAAAGGCCCCCGGCGCATTCTTCACCTACACGTTCGTGAACAACGTCAACTTCCGCGACATCTACATCCTCTTCCACGACGCATCCAAACCCGTGCGCGGTATCGACGGCTCATGCTTCGGCAACATGCACCTCGACATGGTGGGCGTTTACACCGAGCGCTACTTCAAGGACCGTTTTCTGCACGAGAAGCCGGCGTCGCCCGCGCGCGGCTCCGTCGGAGTCGTCTCGTGCCGAAGCTCCAACGACGAGGCATCCCGCATCGGCTACGATTTCGTGAACGTCGGCGGACTGTACACGGGATTTCTCTTCCAGGGTGCGGACCACCTCGTCCTGAAGGCCTGCGTGGCGGCACGGTGCTGCTACGGATACCGCACGATCGGCAAGGCATGGAAGACGATGACCTGGATCAACTGCTGCGACGAGGGCAACACCCACCTGCCGCTCTTCGGCGGTTCGGGACACCTGACGGCCATTGACTTCAATCTCGAGCGGTTCAACGCCGCGTACATACCGGAAAGTCCCGACGGCGGCGGAACTGCGGCGCGCGAGGTCAAGCCCGGCTCATGGCGCGGCTACATCTCGTACACCATGCAGGGCAATGCGTTTAACCTCAAGCGATTCTGGGCGGAAGGAAGCGGAATCGAGTTCAGGACGGTGAATCTCAACCACTCCATGACCTCGCGTCCCGAACATCCCGAATACCTCGAGACCTATTTCGACAAAAAGACGAACAAGACCTTCACGTGGAACGGCAAGATGTGGGTTGACGCAATGGGCACCCCTGCCGACTAACGCCCGCCAAGCAGGAACTGGTGGATTGGTTCGTATATGATGCCGTTCCTCAAATGCGGTGTAGTTGAATGCGTTTCCGTCCGGTACTACCAATCGACGCCCATGAGCATGAATTCGCAGCCGGCCTTCATGTGGATGGCCGTCATCCAGAGCATCTCCCAGCTGTCGCGGTACACGCCGCGGAACTTCGTCGCGTCGCTGTCGCGCGATGGATGCCGATGGTCATCGAGGAGGTTGCCGAAATTCGTCAGCTGGATGTTCTCGCCCGACGCGCCTTCCTCGTCGAGCAGCTGGCAGCCGCTCGCGAACCGGAGCTTCGCGAGGTCCTGCAGACGCCGGTCCTTCCAGTAAACGCCCATGCGCCATGTCGCCGGCGCCTCGATCGCGCCCAGACAGTCCATGCACTGGTTCTGCGGCGACACCATCATCCAGCCGGTCGCCCGGAAGGCGTGGTTGAAGAGGTCGCTGCCCTCCGGCGTCGGGATGTCCCAGGACACCATGTAGGTGAGCGACATGTCGAGCGCATGGCGAACGTACCGTTCCCACTTGGCCGCCGCGTCCTTGTCTCCGCGCTTGACCGCGCTGCGGAGCAGCGCCTCGAAACCCATGAACGCCGACTGGCAGCTTTCGCCGTCCTCGCAGCGGGCGTCCAGCGTCGCGCCGCAGTAAACAGAGTCGTAGGAGATGAACCGCTTGGCGAGCGCGTCGGCGATTCGCTCCGCCGCCTCCAGCATCCGCGGATCGCCGAACACCTCGCTGCCCATCACGAGCGGCGGCACGAGATAGCCGTCGCCCGCGTTGTGCGGCCCGCGCCAGCTCTTGCCCGTCACGTGGCCCGCAAGCGCCGTAAGCGACTTCTTCACAAAGGCCTTCCACTTCGCGCTGTCGAGTCCCGCCTCCGGATGCGCGTCGGCGAAGATCACCGCCTGCATGACGGTGTCAAGCGCCATGCCACAGTTGACGATCGAACCGACTCCGTGTCCCTTCTTGGGCATTTGCCCTCCAAAGCGATACTTCACGGAGAAGCGGCCGTCGGGCATGATCGTGTCCGTAAACGCGTCGGCGAGGGCGTCAAGGGAACGCTGCGCCTTCACCCGGTCGTCCGGCGTCACCCCCAACACCGCCAGACCGAAGCTGCACGCCTCCGACTGTTCCGTCCAACCCAGTCCAAAGGAGTTGTGGTAGAAGTCAACCGGCTGACGGTACACCATGTTCGGACGCGGCTTGCAGAACGTGGTGAAGCCGCACATCCCGTTCGTCGGGTCCTCCCTCCAGCGCGTCAGCGTGTAATTGCGCTTCGCCGCCATGATCCGCTTGAGCGGTGCCTCGCGCACAAGCGCGCGCTCGGGCTGGAAGATGTCGAGCGACTTGCGCATCGCCTGCTGGAACCCGAACGAATCCTTCGTGGCCTTGCCGGTCTGGATCCAAAACAGCTTTTCGATCGGCTTCTCCGGCTGGAGGGTGATGTACGCCTCGTCGTATTTCGTCCAGCCGCCGTCGAACGGAATGCCCTTCACCGTCGAGCGGCGTCCGTTGAAGCCGACCGGACCCGACATCATCACGATGTCCGCGCCGTCCTCCGCCGCCTCCACGCCGGCGCTCCACCACTGGTCGGAATGCACCGTGCCCTTGACTGGCGACGGCCAGACGTGCAACGCCGCGAAATCTCCTGTCGCGGCGTTCTCCTGCAGCGAGAACGGCATCGGCAGCCGGTGCTCCTCGAAAATGCCGAACTCGCCCTTCCCACCAAAGTACACGGGAACACGTCCGTCCTTGATCCCCCGGTTGGACGGGTTGCCGTACAGGAGAACGCCAGGCAGGAACGGCTTGAGGGCCTTGGGATCGCCCTTCATCCGATAGCGGACAGAAAGCGTGACCTTCTCCAGCGGCTTGCTGCCATGCCACACCCAGCGCCGCACCACGCGCTCAAAACCGTCGCCCGCCGGCGTGCGCACGTCGGTGACCGTAAGCCCCGGCACGTCGCGGACCCATTCCTTGACCCAGCCGTTCTCCCAGCCGAGTCCGATTTCCGCAGTGAGAAGTCCAATGTCTACGGAAGCGGTTTTCCCCTGCGTCGCCGACCCGATGGCGAGAATCAGCTTGCCGTCCTCTTCCTTGAGCGAACGGGCTCGATCCGTCGCGCGCCGCGCCAGTGCCATGCCGTCCTTCAATTCCGCGTCGCCGTCCACCGGCGAATAGACAATCGTCTCGCCGTCTGCGGCATGGATCATCGCCGTCAGGAGGTCGGGATACTTCGCGTCACCGATTGCGGCGTCGAGGCGTTGAAGGACGACGTTTTCGATTGCAATGTCCTTCTCGGCGTCGCGGGCGGGGCTGAAGAATTTGAACAGCACGTTTTTCTGTTTCTCGGAAAGCGTGAAGTCCGTGGAGAAGAAACGCATGGACGCATCGGACTCCACCTCGCCCAGCTTCTTCGTTCCCAGCCAGATCTGCGTATTGCCGGGATGATTCGGACGCGCCACGTAGTTGAAGCTCAGCCGATAGTCGCCCGGCAACAAGGACGGGATGATCTGCGAGACCGTCACATCCTTCCACGGCTACAAGAACATGGCGTATCGGCCCACAGAAAATTTCTCCGCCACCCACACGCCATCGGCCTTGGCGATGCCGGAAAGCCCTTCAAACTTCCAGCCCGGACAGGAAAACCCCTCGCTGTCCCAATATCCACCCCACTTGTGCTGCGTCGCCGTCCCCTCAAACGTACCGTTCCGAATCAGATTCGCACCCGCGAAAACCTGCGCCGACACAACCGCTGCCGCAAGGCAAATTACCTTGAATTGAAATGATACTCTTTTCATAGCCACGTCATCTTTCAAAAGCCGTTATTCTGCCATCAACTCCGCCATCGACACGAACCCAAGGCCGGAGGCGGATTCTGGTGCGCCGATAATCAAGTGGTCAATCAATTCCAAACCGATGAGATTCGCACCAGCCTTGAGCTTGCCCGTCGTATCGTAGTCCGCCTTGCTGGGCGTGGGATCGCCCGACGGATGGTTGTGTGCGACGATGATTTCCTCCGCGCCCGCTTTCAACGCCTCACGGAAGATCACGCCCGCGTCGATTGCCGCCGTGCCGTCCTCATGCCCGACCGACACGAGAATCGGCTTGGCAAGAACCTTCCCGTGCGCATCAAGCGGCAGAACGAAAACACTCTCTTCTTTCTGCTCCTTCGGCAACGCCGCGCGAATCATCGCGGCGGCTTCGGCGGGGGTTTGTAAAGATATCCCTACCACAGTATTTTCCATCTGCATTGTGTGGCCTAAAATCCTTTGTTTAACGAACTGGAGCCAGTCTAAGACTATGCAAAGTCTTCACGGCGGTCAAAATAGGTTCATAGAGTGATTCGCAGCCATAAGCCTTCAATACGACTCGTTCAAAGGCCAATCGGTCTTTACTACGACACTCTTCCTCAAAGTTTTTGACAGGCCTTGATGCCAGTTTTGCAAAAGCTTTCTTGATTGTACTCACATGGCTTTTCGAGAGCTGTTGCGGATTGAGCATCAGGAGGCTGTCCCTGAGTTTCGTCGCGCTCAGGTCAAGCACGCCCTCGCCGCGACCGAAGCCCAAGGCTTCCAGGAAGAAACAACTGACCATCGAGCAGAGCAATGCATGGCAAAGTTCCAGGTCTATCGTTTTATTTCTTCTCGTAAACCTGATAAGTCTTTGATTCACGAAGGTAGGCTCTCGCATCCGCATGAAGAAAAGCCGCTCTCCCGGATTCATCGAGACGGCCATGTCTGCCTGGGTGGATGCACTCATTTCATACCACTGCTGTCCAGCACGAGCCAGCACATCAGGAAGCGGCCGCCCCGTACCGTTAACCTCTCGTCCAAAACGTTCAATCCACGCAAGTGCGCCGACGCAATTTTCCATACGCAGATCTTCAATAGATTCTCCGCAACAGAATGCGACGCTGTCTGCCTGGGCGACCAGAGACGTGACCTCTGATGCGGTCTTGATGACGGGGGCCAAGAATCGTTTTTCAATTGTTGCTGCATCTTCAATCCCTGGATAGAACATCTTGTCCCAGCCTCTTCTTTCCCCACGCGCAACCGCAAAGAAATTTGTGACGGGCACAAGCTTGGCGCGGATTTCGGCAAGCCAATCAAGCGGGGCGAAACACGCCGTCCACGCCAACCCCAATTCGTCAACCGCATGGATTATGTCTGACGACTGCCGCTTCATCGAAAATCCGTTGGATGCAGCACGATTCGCAACAATCCCAGAGACAACTCCTCCAAGATAGTCGTCCGTCCATTGGGCAATTGGCTTCTCGGTCAAAGCGAACGTCACCGAACCATCAGCACAGTCCAGATTTGAATGATCGTCCCCTTCCCGTTTTCGTAGTACGACAAGGTTTGTGACGATTTTGGCATTATCAAACCAACGGCCATTCATGCTTCCAATGACATACTCAAAGTCGAAGTAACGGGCGAGCTCCTGTCGAAATGTTCGAGACCAGCCAGTGCCAAGCCAAGCATTCGGCAGCACGACTCCTAACGTTCCATTGGGAAGGAGAAGGTTAACCAAGTGCAGGACGATTGGCACAAGGAAATCAGCTTTTGTATCTTTTGCAAGCGCAAGTGCAGACCTTACTGTGTCTACATCACCGGCATAGTTATCTTGCCAATTCTCAAATCGGATAAACGGCGGATTGACCACAATCGCCGAAAACCGTGGAAGTTTCTCCTTAACAAGTGCTCCGGTACGCGGATTGGTGAACGGAATCTCCTCTCCAACCGTTAGCGAAAGGGCGTCTTTACAGAACAGCCGAATAACCTCGTCCAGGTTGTTTCCCGATGAAAGGGCAAGAGTGGCGAACTGCAAAGGCGCACTAAACCTGTCGCTTGCCCACGTATTACGATAGCATAGTTCTTCTGAAACGCCAAGGCGGCGGCGCTCGTCCATAACAGCTCTTGAAAGTGTTCCCGTGCCGCAACATGGATCAAGTACAATATCTTTCTCGGCATCGTTCAGAACGATTCGCGCGAGCAGGTCGGCAAGGCGCTTGGGGGTCGGGAACTGGCCCAGAGCTTTCATCCTATGCCGACTTTGGAGCTGTTGTACGATGTTGTGCAGTTCGGTCTGTGAAAGCGATGCGATGCGGACGGAAGACAGCAACTTATTAAATGCGGCAAACTCCCTCCATGCGGCATCTGGCACAGCCTGCAAATCAGTTCGCGCACGCAACATAAGGGCAAAATCATGCTTCGCGGAAAGCTCATCGCAGAATTTGTCGAATGCCGATGGGCTTGTTGCATCATCGTAGTTGTCGACCTTCCAGGCGTCATGCTCAAAAGTTTTCATGTAGTGGACGAACAGTATCCTAAGTGCCCAGTGATACGCGGTCTCTGTTGCCTTGACCGACACCGCCGCTTCTTCGCTCGAAGCCTTTATATCTGGATGTTCCCCTTTGACTGACATCCACCATGCATCAAGGGACGCCCTGAACTTGCCGCTACTCACGTATTGTTTGCGCAGTGACTCTTCTATCGAATTCTGGGTCGCATTCAATACTGCTGTTACAAGGCTATCAAGCTGATCCGTCGTTCTCGCAGCGGAGAGAATTGGGCCTTTCGACACCAATTCTTCTATCTTCAGGATAATTGACCGTAAAGTAGCCTTCCAGACCTCCGGCATTCTGCCGAGCATCTCTCTTGACGTGATCTCAGGATCTGTCCATCTGCAACTCTCTCGCCATTCTCCACCGGAATCAAGAACGTAAAGAACTGCAACTCTGCCATTCCACACGATGAATGACCTGGTATTCATCCTTCGTGCCTTCTCCTTGGCGTTTGCCAGGAGCTTCACATCAGCAATATCAGTTTCTGGCGTCTTGAGTTCCCATCCCTGTATGATCAAACGTTCACTTGCGTCACCGAACAACAATACATCAGGGAAAAGCGTCGATGCTCCATCTTGAGCTGTCCCAAACTCTCCGCCCGCGCACTTGACGCAATAGTTGACGGACTTCTCGGAAACTAGCCGATTGATTTCCGATATGATTTGGATTCCCCATGCTCGCTCATTGAACACCGGCGTCTTTCCGTTTTTCATGAGACCTCCCTGCTTTTCAGAATACCGTTAAGCCGTGACATCGCAACATCAAGGTAGTCTATCGATTTCTCCTTGAAGAGCGCGACGCTTTCATTTTTCTCAATCCCCACAAAATGCCGATTCTCCAATGCCGCTGCCAATAGGAAACTCCCGCTCCCGAATGCATTGTCGAGGACCAGATCCCCAGGATTAGAAAACGTCTTGACAAGATAACGGCCGAGTTCCACTGGCTTTTGCGTCGGATGCCAGACTTCACCTTCGCTTTCCGCCGTCTTAAAATACACCACGTCCGTTGGATATCGTTTTCCAGTACTTTGAACATGGACAGGGCGAAAGTCTCCATACGACCCAGAAAGCTGGTTTTTCCGTACCCCCTTGTCGTATGGCACGCCTTCGCCCATGACAGGATTATATGTACAATGACGCCCATAGAATACACATACGTCTTCGTGCTTTCGCAAGGGCTGAACCTTGGC
Organism: Kiritimatiellia bacterium; assembly: GCA_017962315.1. Classification (GTDB taxonomy): domain Bacteria; phylum Verrucomicrobiota; class Kiritimatiellia; order RFP12; family UBA1067; genus RGIG8368. Next base: position 9,814 of record JAGCVN010000124.1, on the reverse strand, counting down.
ATTCAGAAAATTGGTAGGCTTGGACTTGACCCACACAATCTTATACTTAAACCAGCTGGGGTTACTCAGCACGAGTTTAGCAGTAAACATCCCTTGGGAAGTCAAAACTACAGATCCATTTGGCTTGAGGATACGCTTGTATTCAGCCCATAGCAAATCAAGTGGTATCACGGAATCCCACTTGTTCTGGGTTGTTCCATAAGGTAAATCACAAAGAATCATGTCAACAGAAGCGGCAGGGAACTTAGGGAGAATGCTAAGGCAGTCTCCCTGAAAAATCTTGTCCTTTACCTCTTCAATAGACATCATCGATAATGGAGACTGTCTTACAACTCCAAAATCAGAGTCACAAAGGTAGCGCGAAACTTGCGGGTCCCCTTCAACGACAGACTTCTTTGGCGTAATCATTGACGTGAATAAATTAAACTCCAGCTGCACTGCCGCTTCGCAGACGCGGAGCTGATCGGGGCGGAGCTTGGTGATGATTTCGGGAAGCCGCTTCGCGAGGTCGGGGTCGTTGCGGTCGGGCGATTCAAGATACGCCTTGAGCTGCTTGCGGATTTTGGGCGAACGCGCAAAGTCCTTCGTTCGGATGACGACGTGTCCCGCGTCTTCTGGGACATCGGCCTTGTGCCGGTACATGAACTGCGTTTTGAAGAGAAGATACCTTTCGCCGTGCGCCTTGCCCTTGGCCGGATAACCGTAGCCATCAATCAACCCTTGGCGAGTCTTAATGCCAACGAACTCCGCCTTGTAGCGACGCTCTTCTTTCGTGCCCTTGAAAAGCCATAGCTCGGTTATCTTCGCCGCGTCAACCTCGGTGATTTTATCCTCGTCCGAAATCGGGTAGTTGTACCATCCGCGCCAGGCGGTCAATTGGTCGCCCTTGTAGGTGCCGACAAGGACAATGCGTCCAGGCGTTTCACATTTCGCATGAGAGCCGTCGCGTTGCCGAGATTTGCCTTTCTTCACTGCCATTGAAATCCCTATTCCTCATTTTTCCACAAAAGAAGTATTTACATTGTACCATAACCGAACGACCCCGGCAACAGAGAATCCTTAACTGCGGGAGCGGCGAATTTTTGATTGGGTTTCTGCTGGATTCCGGCTGGAGTACGTGGTAAAATTCGCCCCATGTTGACTTGGGGTGCGGCATACGGTCGCACTCGAAAAACCGTTACAAAGGAAACAAAAAATGCCGTTGGATGAGTACGCATACGATCTGGACGCCCCAGTGCATCCGGTAAGCGCCCATGACTACATGCCTGTCGAACAGCTGCGCGCGTTGCAGCTCCACCGCCTCAAAGGACTGGTGAAACGCTGTTATGAACACGTTCCCTTGACGCGCAAGCGGATGGACGAGTTGGGGGTCCGCCCCGAGCACATCAAAAAACTGTCCGACATCAAGCTTCTACCCTTTATGATGAAGAGCGACCTGCGCGATCAATACCCAATCGGGCTTTCCGCCGCTCCAATTAGTGAAATCGTGCGTTTCCAGTGTTCCAGCGGAACCACGGGGAAACCCATCGTCATCACGAACACCCAGAATGACATCCGCGTCTGGCAGGAAGGCGTGATGCGCTGTCTCGCGATGGGCGGGGTCACGAGTTCCGACATCTTGCAGGTCTCCTACGGCTACGGCCTTTTCACAGGCGGACTGGGGTTACATTATGGCGGCGAGGGGATCGGCTGCGCCGTTCTGCCGACATCCGGCGGCAATACCGACCGCCAGCTGATGCTGATGCGCGATCTCGGTGTCACCGTCATCGCCTGCACCCCGAGCTATTTCCTGCACATTCTGGACGAAGGACTCCGCAAGGGAATCGACTTCAAGCACGACATGAAGCTGCGCAAGGGGTTCTTCGGGGCCGAACCGTGGACGGAGGCGATGCGCCAGAAAATCGAGGATATCACGGGGATTGAAGCCTACGACATCTACGGTCTGACGGAGATTTCCGGTCCCGGCGTCGCGGGCGACTGCCCGTGCCGGAGCGGGCTCCACATCTTCGAAGACCATTTCTACCCGGAAATCATCGACCCCGAAACGCTCGAACCGCTGCCGGACGGCGAAGTCGGCGAGCTGGTCTTCACAACCCTTTCGCGGACGGGCACCCCGATGCTCCGTTACCGCACGCGCGACCTCACCTGTCTCCACAAGGAACGGTGCAAGTGCGGCCGCACGATCCGCACGATGGAACGGATCAACGCCCGGAGCGACGATATGCTGATCGTCCACGGCGTGAACCTTTTCCCGTCGCAGATTGAAACCGGCCTACTGCGCGTAAAAGAAGTGATGCCGCATTACCAAATCGTCATCACGCCGACAGGCGCGCTGGACACGCTGGAAATCAAAGTCGAGCTGGATCCGGAGTACTACACGAAAGACCCGGCCGTGCTCGCGCCGCTGTCGAAGCGTGTACACGATTCGGTCCACAAGATCATCGGATTGAACGCGAAGATCACCCTGGTCGAGCCTCATTCCCTGCCCCGCAGCGAAGGCAAGATCAACCGCGTGGTCGACAACCGCAAGCAACGTTAACAAAAAGGCGGGGGCGTACGTTGTGCGCTCCCCGCCCCTTTTCCGGGAGTTTCTGGATGACCGCGACTCTGCGTTCCTGCGTCTCTGCGTTGCAAGAGAAATCCCGTCTGCACCTGTTCGCCGCCTCCGTGCTCGTTTCCGCAACGGTCTGCCTGTTCTGCGGCTGCGGGAAGAACGGCATCGACGGGAAGCCGGAATTCAAGTTGACGTACAGCGTCTTCTTCCCGCCTACGCACGTCCAGGCGAAACTGGCGCAAACGTGGTCGGACGAAATCGAGCGGCGCACAAACGGCCGGGTAAAGATCATGGTTTTCGCGGGGGGCGCGCTCACAAAGGCGGATCAGTGCTACCAGGGGGTTTGCGACGGCATTACCGACCTCGGCATGAGCGCGTTCGCCTACACGCGCGGCCGCTTTCCCCTGCTGGAAGGCTTGGACCTCCCCGTCGGCTACCCGGACGGATTGACGGCGACACGCATCGTCAACGAGATGGCGATGAAGTATAACCCGAAAGAGATCCAGGCGACCAAGCTGCTCTACGTCCACGCGCACGGGCCCGGCATACTGGCGACCAAAACGCCTGTTCGCGGCGTGAAAGACCTTTCGGGGATGAAGATCCGGGGAACGGGGTTCACCGCGAAAATCGTCGAAGCACTCGGCGGTTCCCCCGTCGGGATGTCGCAGGGCGAGACCTACGAGGCCCTTCAGAAAGGGGTCGTGCAAGGCACCTTCTGCCCGATCGAGACGTTGAAGGGCTGGAAACAGGGCGAAGTCATCGGCTATGTCGCGGAGTCGCAGTGCGTCGGCTACACGACAGCCTTTTACGTGACGATGAACCAGGAAACGTGGAACCTGCTTCCGCCCGACATCCAAACCGTTTTCCTCGACGTCAGCCGGGAGTGGCTTGACAAACACGGCGAGGCGTGGAACGAGGCGGACGCGCAGGGCTATGCGTTCATCCGCGAACTGAAACGCGAGATCGTGCCGCTTTCAAAGGACGAACAACGCGAATGGGTCCGGCGTATCACGCCGTTACTGGACGCCTACTCCGCGAAGGCCGACGCAAAGGGGCTCCCCGGTGCGCGTTTTATGAAGGAACTCCGCGAAAAGATCGCAGCTTCCGCAAAGGAGAACAAAAAATGATCCTCACGGAAAAGAAACCTCTCTCCCCGTTCTGGCGCGGTGTCGTGTGGGCGGGCTGGGTGATGATGGGAATCGCGCTGGCGGGCCTGGCCGTGATGATCATTGCCGTCTGCACCGATGTCGCGCTCCGCCTCTTCGGTGCCTCGCTGAAAGGCGCGTATGACATCGTCTGCGTCGCGGGCGCGTTAACCATCGCGGGCGCGCTGCCGCTGACGACGGCGCGCAAGGGCCATGTCGCCATCGAATACTTTTTCCAGCGGCTGAACCGGACGGGGCGGCTCGTGGCCGACTCCATCTCGCGCATCGCCATCGTTCTCGGGCTGGCGGCGGCCGTCCGGGCCTGTATCGTCTGCGGCTTCCGCTACTTGCGCAACGGCGACGTCACGAACACCATCGAAATCCCGATCTTCTGGATCCCCTGGTTCGTGGCGTTCGCGTTCTTCCTGACGTTGCTTGTCGTGTTCTACCACCTGACCCATCCGCGCCGGCTCCTCGTCCATGCCTAGTGAACTGACACGGTGACAGTTAGCCAAACGCGACTCCTTGGCCGAACATACGTCCGTTCTTGTTCTGGCCGCAAAGAACGCAAAGAAACACAAAGGCGGCTTGTTGCCTACGTGCCCGATGCCGGGGACAGGCGGATACGGCGCCATCCCCCGGCAATTTCCGATTTACACTTCTCCCTGTCCTTCGCGTTGCGGCGTTCAACGTGAAACCGCGATAGGATTTCAGCGCAGAGCCGAGGAGACACAGAGGGAGAGCCATGCGCTGTCAACGCCGGCGGCCAGATCGTTTCTGCGTCGTAAACATACCCACGTGGCGGCGGCCGTAAAGAATTTTCACACTGAAGTCCGGAGACCTTCCCCCGTTCTTTGTGCCTCTCGTCTATAACTTCACCCCACGGCTTACCGGGGAAAGTAGAGCAAGTTATCCGAATCGAATCACTCGAGCCGAGGCGCGAACGGGGGGCTGTGTTAAAAATAAAACGTGTCAAATTCAAATGCCAACGTGTCAAACCACCAGCGTAAAGGGATTGCCTCCTGGCGGAGCGAGGCGGATGTACGCCCCGTATCCGTGCTCAAGTTCTCAGGATTCAGAATTGACAAACGGCCGAGTTAACGGCAAACTAATGTTTTTCATTTGAACGCCACGCAGGGAGAGGGTCCCTCGCGCGTTCCGTTCGAGAGAGGATTGAAAGAGTTATGGCACGTGTGTACAATTTCAGCGCCGGTCCTGCGGTTTTGCCTTTGGAGGCTCTGCAGGAAGCGCAGAACGATTTGGTGGATTACAAGGGTTCCGGTATGTCCGTGATGGAGATGTCCCATCGCGGCAAAGAATACGATGCCCTGCATAATGAGGCGATCGCCAACCTTCACGAGCTTCTCGGACTGGGCGATGACTACCAAGTTCTTTTCCTGCAAGGTGGGGCGAGCCTCCAGTTTGCGCAGATTCCGATGAATTTCCTCGGTGCCGGACAGACGGCCGATTACGTCAATTCCGGGCACTGGGCGGCCGCCGCCATCAAACAGGCGCAGCTCATCGGCAACGTGAACATTGTCGCCGACACGCAGAAGGACATCCCTACCCGCATGCCCGCTCTCGCGGACATTCGCTGGACGCCCGGCGCGGTCTACAGCCACATCACCACGAACGAGACGATTTCCGGCGCCCAGTTCAAGACCCTTCCCGAGGCCCCCACGCCGATGATTGCGGATATGTCCTCCGACATCCTCTCCTGCCCCCGCGACTACAGCAAGTTCGCGATGTTCTACGCGGGCGCGCAAAAGAACCTCGGACCCGCCGGCGTCGCGCTGGTCGTCATCCGCAAGGATTTCGCCGCCAAGGGAAACATCTCGATCCCGACGATGCTCCGCTACCAGACGCACATCGACAAGAACTCCCTCTACAACACGCCGCCCTGCTTCAGCATCTACATGATCACGCTGACGACCCGGTGGCTGAAGAAGGTCGGCATCGAGAACCTTTACCGCCTGAATGTCGAAAAGGCCAAGAAGATCTACGACGTCCTGGACGCCTCCGGATTCTACCGTGGCACGGCGGACAAGGCGTACCGTTCCGACATGAACATCACCTTCCGTACGCCGACCGAGGAGCTGGACGCGCTTTTCGTCAAGCAGGCGGCCGAAGCCGGCATGAAGCAGCTCAAGGGGCACCGCTCCGTCGGCGGCATCCGCGCCTCCATCTACAACGCCTTCCCGGCGGCGGGCGTGGACACACTGGTCGAATTCATGAAGGACTTTGAGAAGCGGAATGGCTGAGACCCCGGCCCAGCCCTTACGCGTGATGGGCGTGGACACCTCGCTCCGTTCCAGCGGGATTGGCATCCTCGATGTCGCGGGGTCCGCGTTCACGCCCGTCTACTATGGAATCATTAAAAACCCGCAAGGCATGCCGCTCTCGGCATGCCTTCTCCATATTCGCGAGGAGATGGAACGGCTGATTGCGGAATATGCCCCCCATGCCGTCGCCATCGAGGGTATCTTCTACGGGAAGAACGTGAAGACGAGCCTTCTCCTCGCCCATGCGCGCGGCGTGGTGGTCTCCACCTGCGCCGCCCGGGCCATTCCCGTCTTCGAATACGAGCCGCGCCGCGTCAAACAAGCCGTCGTCGGTTACGGGAACGCGGAAAAGGCGCAGGTGCAGCGGATGATTCGCGCCCTCCTTGGTCTCGACGAATTACCCCAGAACGACGCCGCTGACGCCCTCGCCCTCGCCCTCACCCACTGTCATTGCCGCACCGGTGTCGCCGTCCTCCAGACGGTAAATCTCGTCTAACCGAATTGGATTTTTCTTGCCTACAGCCGGGGATTTATGCAAAATTGCTACCGATACTTACCGACGAAAGGATCTCAAGCATGAAAAAAATGGTGTTGGCGTTGTTCACGGCGGCGGCCGCGACGGGAGCGTGTGCGCTTGAGAGGTGGTTTATGCGCGTTCCGGACTCGCTCGGCGCCGTGGAAGGTCTGGCGGAGTTCACAGTTCCGAAAAACGACCCGAAGGCGATTGCGATTCCGTTGAAAAACGGCTCGCACGTCGTCATCCTGAACCTGACACCCTACAAACCCGGCGAAGAAACATACGGCAACACGATCGGGGTTCCGAGAAAAGTGGCAGACGGGAATGTCGTCTCGCGGATGGCAGAAGCGGCGGCGAAGATCCCGACGGTGAAGGTGAACATGGGCGGGGTCACGTTCTTTGCCGTCTATGAAGACGCCGTCAAGATGTATGCGGGAAAACTGGTTTCGCGAGGCGGATGTTTCATGGTCTATGTGGGGCTTCCCGAAGGGCGCGTGTTCGATGACGAAATCCGTTCCATCCTCGCGCAGGTGGAGTTCGTGCCGCCCGCCGATTACGGCATTGAGTCGGCGCTCAAAATGTATGGAAAGGCCTCCCTGCTTCCGGCGGCTGCCAAGTTCCCCGTCCTCAAGAAAATGGTGGAGAAACGGGCGGAATGCGTGGAGCTGATCGAGGCGCTGATGGACGCCGCGCAAGCGACGGAACACGCGGACACCGCAAATTGGTGCCGCAGCACGCTGGCCCGCCTCCATCCGGCGGTCTATGCGCCGGACGGCGTGAACAGCGTCAAGCGCTATAACATGGAAGACGACGCGCAATGCAAGGCGGCGGACGACCTGTTCAGCGCGGACCGGGGGTTCGGGAAAGCGACGGCCTCCATCCCTCCGTCCGGCGACGCGCCGGAGAAAACCCTGCCTAAAACGAAAACCGTCACCCTCCCCGACGGCGTGACGATGGAGTTCATCTGGTGTGAAAAAGGAACGTTCACGATGGGGCAGAACGACGGCGAGACCGTCAAATGGCAGGCGAAGCAGGAACCACGCCACAAGGTGACGCTTACGAAAGGCTTCTGGCTCGCGAAGTACGAGACCACGCAAAAACAATGGACGTGTATCGCGAACATGAATCCGTCCGCGTTCAAGGGCGACAACCTGCCGGTCGATAGCGTTTCATGGAAACTTTGCAAGGCATACGCGGAGCGGGCCGCCGAACGCCACAACATCCGTCTCCGGCTGCCCACCGAGGCGGAATGGGAGTACGCCTGCCGGGCCGGGACGCGCACCACGTACCACTGGGGCTATACCCCCTCGACAAAGAAAGCCAACTACGACGGCATACACGGGACGCTCTCGTCAATGGAGGGTGAGACCTGCCTCGGCAAGACGGCGAACGTCGGTTCCTACGAGCCGAATCCGTGGGGCTTCTACGACATGGCGGGCAACGTGGCGGAATGGTGCGAGGACGACTGGCAGGCGGAACCGCCCGCTGAAAACGCCAAGGACCCGCTCCACAAGGACGCGGAGGGACTTCTCAAAGTCGTGCGCGGAGGCTGCTGGGAACACCCTGCCCTCGCCTGCCGCTCGTCATGCCGCGACAACGAGTCGCGAGGGAAAAAACGCAACTGGTACGGCGTCAGGTTCGTACTGGACGAATAAGGAAAAGACGATGAAGCCGCTCAAAATGAAACGAAGTGTCCTTGCCCCGCTTGCGGTCGGCCTCGTTGCCGCCACGACGGTCTCTGCGTTCGAGAAGTACATGATGCGCGTCCCCGACGAGCTCAATCCGAAGGAGGGGATCAACGGCGTGACAACCTACTTCTTCGCGCCTGCGGCCGTGTCGATCCCGCTCAGGGACGGCACGTCGATCTACATCGTGAACGAAACGCCCAAATTGCCGAGCAAAGACGGCTCAACGCAGATCGGCGTGCCGAAGAAGGTGGTCGACCTCGACGTCATCTCGCGCTACCGCGACGCAATGAAGGGATTTCCCTCCATCGCCGTGCAGTTCGGCGAATCGACCTTTTTCGCATATCATTGCGGCGCCATGTTCCCCGCACCCGACGGACTGTACGTGGACAACTGCTACCAAGGGGTCGTGGTCTCCATGGGACTGGAATACTCAATTACCGTGTTCCTGCCCAAGGGGCGCGGTCTCGACGCCGAAGTGCGCGAGGTCCTGAAGAAGATCAGGTTCATCCCGCTGCCCGGCGTCGGCGTGGATGCGGCGCTCAAGCTCTACGGGGAGGGAAGCATGGTACCTGCGGCGGCGCGTCTCAAGACCATCACGAAGATGGTCGAGGAACGCGGGGAGTGCTGCGAACTGCTCGAACTTCTTTCGACGCTGACGGGCGACGCCGCGACGAAGGCGTGGTGCATGGAGCGGCTCCAGTTCCTCAATCCGGGCAAGTACGCGCCCGACGCACGTACGGAAATCGCAGTCTACGACTACAACAACGATACGCAGCAGAAAGCGGTGATGGCGATGCTCGGCGCAAAGGACAAGGCGGAGAAGGCGGCGGTCAAGGTTCCTGCCGCTTCCGCTGAACCGGGCGTCTCGTCCGTCGCCGCCGGCAAGACCAAGACCATCACGCTCCCCGGCGGCGCGGCGATGGAGTTCATCTGGTGCGAGAAGGGCGTGTTCACGATGGGGCAGAACGACGGCGAGTGGGATCCGTCCAAGGACGAGGAGCCGCGCCGGAAGATCACGCTCACGAAGGGCTTCTGGCTCGCGAAGCACGAGACCACGCAGGGACAGTGGAAGAGCGTGATGGGCGCGAATCCGTCGCATTTCAGGGGCGACGACGCGCTGCCGGTCGAGACGGTCTCGTGGAAGTCGTGCCAGGAATTCGCCGCAAAGGCCGGCGCGGCGCTGGGCGTGAAGTTGCGCCTGCCGACCGAGGCCGAGTGGGAGTACGCCTGCCGCGCAGGAACGCGCACCGCCTATTACTGGGGCTACCAGGCCCACACGAAGAGGGCCAACTACGACGGCACGGATTCCTTCTACCCGGAGCGGTCGCTTCCGTCCGTCGGCAAGACCGTCAAAACGGGCTCCTACGAGCCGAATCCGTGGGGCTTCTACGACATGGCGGGCAACGTGGCGGAATGGTGCGAGGACGACTGGCTGGAGAAGCCGCCGGCCGAAAACGCCAAGGACCCGCTCCACAAGGGAGGGCGGACGGATGTCAAGGTCTACCGCGGCGGTGCCTGGAAGGGCCAGAACTTCACCTGCCGTTCGGCAGAACGTTCCTGGTTTGGCAGCGCGAACGAGCGCGACTGGCTCGGCGTGCGCTTCGTTCTGGAAGAGACGGCGGCCGCGA
>JAGCVN010000123.1 GCA_017962315.1 Kiritimatiellia bacterium | reverse complement strand
CTTCGGGCCGCCCCTTCGGGGACGCTCCCGCCCCTTCCCCTCCGGCTATGCCAGTGGTACGCCAGGCACCTCAATGACACCGAAAGACAGAGTCCTGTTTTGACAACTACAACAAGTCCTGTTTTGATTTCACCCCGACACGCCCCAAAGATTTCAGTTGGTACAAGGGCGGAGGTATGGTAAAATCCATGCAAAAGGAAACAGGCATGAATCAACAAGAGCAGAAACGGGAAGTTTGGTTTTCACCCCGCCAGCGGAAAGTTGTGGCGGCGGGCGTTACGGTTTTGTGTGCCACGCTCACGACCGTTTTCATCTGTACGCTTGTCTGGGGGATCTTCGCCGCCCTGGCTTACCTCTCGGAAGTACTCGTCCCGCTGCTTGTGGCCGTCATCCTCGCGATGCTCTTCAAGCCTTACTACGACTGGCTTGAACGCCGGCTCTCGTTCGGCGGCCGGCGCGTCTTCCCCCTCGCCGTCTTCTACCTCTCGCTCCTGCTCCCGATTCTCTGCATCTGCCTCTTCTTCGGAAAGCTCCTGACCGCACAGTTCGTCGCGCTGGTCCAGTACCTTCCCACGGTGGTGACGAAAATCTACCATGCGTTCACCGAAGGCTCCCCCACCCTCACGGCGTTCATCGAGAAGTACCGACTGAACGAAATGATGCCCTTCCTCGACAATCCGTCCGCCGCTTTGCAGCAGTGGCTGTCCAGCCTCTCCATCGGGAATATGGGGGGGAAGGCGGTCGCGCTGGGTACCCGTACCGTCCGTTACGCGGTCTCTCTCGCCGGCTGGCTCATCGTTCCCGTCTACCTCGGTTACTTGATCACCCGTCCGACGTTTGGCGCGGAGGAGATCGCTGAAGGAATCAAGGGAAAGGTCGTCTTCCTGAAGCGCGAAACGCAGGATGACTTGAAACGGATGATCGTCCAGTTCCTCGAAATCGTCGTCTCCTACTTCCGGGGGCAGGTTCTCGACGCCTTGATCCAGGGCGTGCTTTTCGGTTTCGGCTTCTGGCTGGTCGGACTTCCCTACGGGCTTTTAATCGGCTTTTTCCTCGGCTTGCTGAACCTCGTCCCCTACCTCGGGAACATGGTCGGTCTCGCGGTCGCCCTGCCTCTCGCCTACTTCGGCGACGGCGGCTCCTTCCTGCGCCTCGCGCTCACCCTCTCCGTCTTCCTGACCATCCAGGTGCTGGACGGTTTCTGGATCTCGCTGAAAATCCAGGGCGACCGCACGGGATTGAGCAATTTCGAGATCGTCTTTTCACTGCTTTTCTGGGGCGTCGTCTTCCAAGGAATTCTCGGTATGCTGCTCGCCGTTCCGTTGACCGCCTTCCTGAAAGTATTCTGGGAACTCCTCCACCGCAAATACCTGAACGCGATTAAAGGGGCTGTTTAAATTTTTCATTGACATAAACAGTTAAGTTGACTAAAGTATCGCCCGTTTTTCGACCACACGAGGAGATTGTTTCATGGCATCGAGCCGGAATAGCGAACGCGAATGGTTGTCCATTCTCCACGTCGCGAACCTGATCAGGCGTTTTTTTGAGCGGAAATCAAAGGAGAACTACAACAACGTCACCATCGGCCAGAGCAAAATCGTGGAAGAGGTTTTCTATCACACGTTCCGGCACGGTGAAGGGATCATGCTGAAGGAGCTGGCCCGAAACGTGGCCGTCTCGGCGAGTTCCGCCTCGCAGTCCGTCGAGCAGCTGGTGAGCGTCGGCATCCTCGAACGCGCCCCGTCCCAGAAAGATCGCAGGGCGGTGGTAATCACGCCGTCCGCAAAGATGCTCGCGAAACACGATGAAATGAAGGGTTACCTGACCTCGTTCCTCAAGACATCGCTGGCGGGTCTGGACACCGCCGAGATAGACACGTTTTTCACGGTCCTCGAACGGATCGAAGAGGGGTTTGAACAACAAAGGCAAGGAAAGTAACGATGAAGAAGATTCTGCTTGGCTGCGCCCTGTGCGCATTGATTTCCACTTCCGTACGCGGGCAGATGCCGAATGCCCCGGCCCCGCTGGTCGGCGTAGCGAAGGTGACGACGGCGAAGAACGTCGAGAAGCGGAGTTATTCGGGTGTCACCGTGGCCCCGCAGAGCGTGGCACTGGTTCCCCGCGTCGCCGCCGAAATCCTCGAGGTGGGGTTCACCGAGGGGCAGATCGTGACCAACAACCAGATGCTCTACCGGCTCGACGACACGCGCTACGCGGCCACCGTCAAGGCGACCGCCGCGCAGATCGAGGCGACGAAAGCCCGCCTCGCCTATGCCGTGAAGAACCACGAGCGTCTAACCACCCTCTATAAGAAGAACGTCTCTTCGATGGACGAGATGGACGCCGCGCTCGCCGAGCGGGACGCCCTCAAGGCGACGCTGATGCAGCAGGAGGCGAACCTCATCACCGCGAAGGATGACCTCGCCTACACACGCATCCTCGCACCCATCACAGGGAAAATCGGCTTGAACCGCTTCACTAAGGGCAACTACCTGACCCAGGCGTCCGGCACGTTGACCACCATCATGCAGCTGGACCCGATCCGCGTCCGCTTCTCCATCAGCAACCGAGACTACATGACGCTCTTCCAGAACGAGGCGAACCTCCGCAAAGAGGCGGTCGTCAAACTCCAGCTCGCCAACGGGATAGCGTACAAGCTGGAGGGCAAGGTGGATTTCGTCGATAACGCAGCGAACCGCACGACGGACACGGTGCAGATCTACGCGCTTTTCGGCAACCCCGACTACACGCTGCTGCCGGACAGCACCGTGACTGTGCTGCTCCAGAAGCGCTCAGCGAACGACTGCACCGCCGTGCTTCCGAGCGCGGTCTCCTTCGATCCGAAAGGGCCTTACGTCTGGGTCGTTCAGGATGACAAAAAAGCCGTCAAGCGGCACGTGGTCGTCGGCAACGTGGCGGACGGCGAACAGTACATTCTGGACGGTCTGAAGCCCGGCGAGACCGTAGTCGTGCGCGGCAACCACAAAGTCATGCACGGCATCACCGTCCAGACCCAGGAGGTCAAGTAGTCCGACGGTCGCATCCGAACCCCTTTTTGAGAGGACGCCATGTTTTCCGATATTTTCATTGAACGCCCGAAATTGGCGATGGTCATCAGCCTGGTCCTGCTTCTGGCCGGGGCGCTGACCATCAACAAGCTTCCCGTCGCTGCCTATCCGGAGATCACGCCGCCGCAGATCCATGTCATGGCGACCTACGCCGGCGCGAGCGCGGAGGTCGTCGCGCAGACGGTCGCCCTCCCGCTGGAGTCGGAGTTGAACAGTCTGGAGAATATGCTTTACTTCTCCTCCACCTGCAACAACTCCGGCCTGTATGAGTGCATGATCACGTTCAAGGCGGGCACCAACCCCGACATGGATCTGGTGAACACGCAGAACGCCATCAAGCGGGCCGAACCGATGCTGCCAGAGGATGTGGAGCGTGTCGGCATACAGTGCGAGAAGCGGACAGGCGACATCCTGGCGGTGTTTTCTTTCCAGACCGATGAATCGGAGATGAGCCTCGCGCAGTTGAACAACTACGTGAGCACCTACCTGAAGGACTTCATCGCCCGCGTGGACGGTGTCTCCTATGTGAACGTCCTGGGTGCGCAGGACTACGCCATGCGCATCTGGCTCGACCCGTTCCGCCTCGCCGGGCTGGGGCTTTCGACCGACGACATCGCCGCGGCCGTTCGTTCGCAGAACATCCAGGCCGCGGCGGGAACGCTTGGCTCCGAGGGCAGCAACCAGTATCTCTCGTTCAAGATCGATGTCAAAGGCCGCCTGAAAACCATCGAGGATTTCGGCAACATCGTGGTGCGCCACGATGCAGACGGTAACCTCCTCCACCTGAAGGATGTCGCCCGTATCGAGCTGGGCGCGGCGTCGTATGACGTCGAGGCGCAGGATTGCGGACAGAATTCCGTCGCGATGATGATTTTCCGCAACAGCGACGCAAATGCCGTTTCCACCGTCTTCCGCGCCCACCAGGAACTCAAACGCCTCTCGAAAACCTTCCCGAAGGGCGTGTCGTTCAAGACGCAGTATGACCCGACGGAATTCATCCGCGCCACGATGAAGGAGACCGCCATCACACTGGGCAGCGCCCTCCTGCTGGTCATCCTCATCACCTACATCTTCCTTCAGGACTGGCGGGCGACGCTTGTCCCGTCTCTGGCGATTCCTGTCGCGCTGCTCGCGACCTTCCCCGTGATGATGCTTCTGGACTACAGCATCAACACGCTCACGCTGTTCGGGTTGATCCTCGTGATCGGTTCGCTCGTGGACGACGCGATCGTCGTGGTCGAAAACTGCCAAGTCCAGTTGGAACGTGGCGAAACCGATCCGAAGAAGGCCGCCCGCACGAGCATGAAGCAGATCACCGGCGCCATCATCGCCACCACCCTGGTGACGGTCGCCTGTTACGTCCCGCTGGCGTTCTACGGCGGCATGGTGGGCAACATCTACAAGCAGTTCGCCGTGACCATGTGCGTCGCCCTCTGCTTCTCGACGTTCGTCGCCCTCACGCTCAGCCCCGCCATCTGTTCGCTCATCCTGCGCAAACCGAAACCGGAATCCGAGCGCATCCTCTGGAAACCCGTCAACTTCTTCTTCGACATCTGCCGGAAAATCTACCTGTTTTTCGTCGGATTTTTCGTCAAGCAGGGAATCCTCACGCTCTTGATCCTCGGCGGCGTCGGCGCGGGCATCTATTACACCGTGCGCACGATCCCCGGATCCTTCCTGCCGAACGAGGACAAGGGCGTCGTGATGGCGGACATCCAGTTGCCGCCCTCCGCAACCCTCAACCGTACGCACGACTCAATCGAAGAACTCCGCAAAAAGGTCGAGACGATCCCCGGTGTCGCCTCCACCCTGATGGTCGGCGGATACGGGTTCCTCGGCGGCATGGGCGAGAACTGCGCGCTCGGCATCTTCAAGCTCGATCCGTGGGACAAGCGTAAAACGCCGGAGACCCAGTTGGGTGCCATTCTCGGCAAGATCCAGGCGCTCGGCGCGTCGCTCCCCGACGCCAAGATCACCTGTTTCACGCCGCCCGCCATCGACGGCCTCGGCGTAACCGGCGGCATCTCTTATGACATCTGCGTGGAGGGCGACATCGAGCCGGCGGAACTCTCTGCGATCGCCATGAAGCACGCCATGAAGTTCACCGCCTCCCCGAACACGCTCTATTGCATGTCCACCTACGATGCAAACACGCCGCAGCTTTTCATCGACATCGACCACAACAAGGCGGAGTCGATGGGCTTGACCGCGGCCCGCATCTACCGTACGTTGCAGAGCCAGCTGGCGAGTTATTACATCAACGACTTCAACATCCTGGGTGACACCTTCTACGTCAAGATGCAGAGCGAGAAAGAATTCCGTTCCACCATCGACTGCATCCGCGACATGATGATCGCGAACGAGAGCGGAGAGATGATCCCGCTCACCTCGGTCGCCTCCCAGCGGTTCACGCTCGGTCCCCGCCGGATCCAGCGTTTCAACAAGATGACCGCCGCCGAATTCAACGCGCAGGGAATGCCCGGCGTCCCCTCAGGCGTGTTAATCAAGGAGGTCGAAGAATTGGCGAAAGAACTGCCGCGTAACTGCCATATCGAATGGTCGGGCATGAGCTACCAGGAAAAGGCGAACCAGGGGCAAATCCTCTACCTCCTGCTGCTCGCCGTGCTCTTCGCCTACCTCTTCCTGGTCGGCCAGTACGAGAGCTGGATGATGCCGGTTCCGGTGATGTGCAGTGTGGCTTTCGCCGCGCTCGGCGGCATCCTCGGTCTGAAATTCTTCGGCGCGTCGATGAGCATCTACGCCCAGCTCGGCTTAATCATGCTAATCGGCCTCACAGCGAAAAACGCGATCCTGATGGTCGAGTTCTCCAAGACGGAGAGGGAATCCGGAAAGAACATCATCGAAGCGGCGAAGAGCGGCGCGTCCCTGCGGTACAGGGCCGTGTTGATGACCGCGTGGTCGTTCATCTTCGGTGTACTGCCGCTCGTCTTCGCCACCGGCGCCGGCGCGGGAAGCCGCCGTGCGATCGGTCTCACCACCTTCTCCGGAATGTTGATGGCGACCCTCATCGGCATCATCTTCACGCCGGCGCTGTACGCCGTTTTCCAGCGGATCACCGAATTTTTCTCCCGTTCAGGTAGACGTACCGTAACGGAATAAGAAAGGAACGACATGAAAAAAGGTTTGTTTGTTTTGACCGCGTTCGCCGTTCTCGCCGGATGCCGGACAGTGGAAGAAGCCCGAAAGGTGCAGAAACAGGAACCCGCCCAGTTCCTGCCTGGCGAACGTACCGTGACGCCCGCCGAAGTCGGAGTCACGCCCGGTGCGACGCTGTCGATCACGCAACTTGAGGCGATCGCGCTCTTCAGCCATCCCAGCATCCTGCAGGCCCGCCAGAACGTGGAACTCGCCGAACTGAACGTGATGCGCGTGAAGGCGAACTACAAGCCGACCTTCGCGGTGAACGCCGGCTATGGACACAGCACCTACAACCGCGACCACAACCGCCCGAGCTGGCGCACCAAGGAGTCCTTCACGGCGGCCGCCGACTTCCAGCTACTGCTCTGGGACTTCGGTAAAACCGACTCGCAAATCCGCCAGGCCGCCCAAGCGCTGATCGCAGCCGAACAGCGCGAACGAGAAACCGAGAACCGCGTCCTGTTGAACGTCCGACTCGCCCACTCTGCCCTGGTACGGGCAATCAGCCTCCACCAAGTCGCGCTGGAGGCGGTCGCACAGTACAAGGAACACCTCGACCAGATGAAAGACCGCTTCGAGGTGGGGAAAGGCACGGACTACGATCGCGTGAAGGCGGAGGTGGACTGGGTACAGTCACAGCTGGAGGCGACAACGACGAGCAACAACGTTGAAACCTCCAAGGCGAACCTGAACCGATGCCTCGGATTCGCAGACGACGTCCTTTTCCGCGTCGAACAGACGGACGTGTCCCATTCAACCAACACGCTTGAACAGTTGATGGCGCGGGCGCGCGAAAACGAGCCGACGCTCGCCTCTCTCCGCGCACAGGAAAAAGCGGCAAGCGCCGCCGTCGACCAGGCGGTCGCGAACCTCTACCCCGACATTACCCTTGGCGTCAGCGCGGAGGCGGGCGGTGGAGCCTGGCCGTTGCTGTGGAACCTGACCGGGCTTGGACTGATTTCTCAGAACATCTACAACGGCGGACGCGACATGCTCAACATCAAGAGCGCGGTGAACGAGCTGCACATCGCGCGCAGCAAAGTCGCCGAATACGAACAGACGCTCTTCTACAACCTTCGCAAGGCACTCCTCGAGGCGCGTCGCGCCCACGACGCCCTCGAAGTCGCCAGACGCACGGAATCCCTTTCCGCCGACAATCTCCGCATCGTCAACGAGCGGTTTGCCGTCGGCAAGGCATCCAGCATCGAACGCACGGACGCGCAAGTCCAGCACTCCAACGCCCAGTCCGCCGTCGTCTCCGCGACCTTCGACGATTTTGACGCCCAGTCGAACATCGCCTACCTGATCGGCGACTAACCGGGGGCGCCCCGTCGCGGCCGCCACCCCGACGTCCCACGCACTCCGTCCGTCAGTTGGTCTGGAAAACAGGGAAACCGTTGAAACGGACAAGGGGGCGCGAGGCGGCGTTCCGCTGACTACCGGGATCGACAGGACGGACGGAGACGTTGACCGGGTGGCCGTCGCGCCAGTCGCAATCGACCGTCCAACCGCCCCGCGCGCGAAGTCCCCGGAATGAACCCCGCTGCCGCCACGCCGCCGGTAGCGAGGGGAGAAGGTCGATGATGAAACGCCCCTTCTCATCTCTCTCATGGCTCTGGAGAAGCATCTCCGTGAGAGCCGCCGTGACGCCGAGAGTTGCGTCAATTTCCTGAGTCCTGCCGATATTCGCCCAAAGCGTGTCGGTACACCGCGTATGCAGCAGGCGGTCGAACCCGGCGAGCGCCTTGTCGCCTTCGCCGGTACGGGCGCGACAGCACATCCGGTGGGCAATCGCCCAAGCGTGCGTACGGTCACCGCGCAAATCGAGCGTCCGGCTGGCCGCGATGAGCCAATCCGTCGTCGTGCGGTTGATGAGCGCACAGGGGTAAAGTCCGCAAAGGTGGGAGATGTGGCGGTGGTTGGGATCGCCGATTTCGCCGTACTTGTTCTCCTCTCGGAACTCCTTGATCTGCCCGCTTCCCCCGACAATCACGCTGTCGTACTTGCCGAGTTGTCTTTTGCAACGCTTCACAACCGGATCATCACTACGTCCCAAGATCGCGGCGGACTGTACGAGCGCGGCGTTGTTAACCTCGATCATCTGCTGGTCGAACGCGCAGCCGACCATATGGCAGTACGTGCCGAACTTGCGCCGCATCTCCTTTTTGTGAAGTTGTTCGGGCGAGGCGGAGAACGTCGCGAGGAAGAGTCCGTTCGTTTCCGCGACGCAGCGCGTGAGAAAGTCGGCCATGCCGTGCAACGCAGGCCAGACGCGCGTTTCAAGAATACCGCGATCCTGCGTGAAGTCATACCAGTCGATAAAAAGCGCGGTCGTGAGTCCCCCTGTTCCAGGGCCGGAGTGCCCATTCGGGATGGGGCGGCACGGCGTACACTGGAGTTCATACGGCCATGCGGCGGTCCCGATACTCCAAAAGTCGTCCGCGAGCGGTTCGTTCAACGCGGCGGGATTCTCCTGTTTCAAATAGTCCACCGCCGGTTTGCGCGTAACGGGACGCATCGCCTCGCTGTATGCGGCGTAGGCGTCAAAACACTCCGCCAGATTGCACGAAAACGCCGGCCAATAGAGCATCTGGACGTTGATGTTGTGCCAGTAGCCAGACCCCCAGGCGGATTTCGAAACGGGTCCGGACCAGATGCCCTGCAGCGAACCGGGAAGCCCGCCCGGTCTGGACGATGACGCCAGGAGATACTTGCCTAGCCGCCAATGGAGTGCGGCGAGGTAGTTGCTTTTCGCACCTAGTTTCCGCAATTCCGGCGTGGTCAGGTGCGCATGAGCCGGATCGAACTGGAAATCGACCGAACTGCGTCCGAGGAGTCCGCGGAGGTCGGCAAGGTGACGTTGCTTAAGCGCACCGTAACCGCGCACCACCGCATCCTCGACACGGCGTTCGGCCTCCGGCATCGGATCCGGGCCGAAGTCCGCCGAACGGTCGCGGTCGGCGTGCATCGGCACGAACATTCCGGGGCCAAGGCGATAATTGGTTGCCAGCGAGAAAAAAACGGTCGCCTCCGTAGCTTCTGAAACAACAACCGCCTGATGGGAATCGATGCCCGTCTTGCCGTCGGAATCGACCCGGAACACACCGGCGAGCTTCACTTTGTAGGCGGAACTTTGCTCCTGAAGACGTACAACGGCGGAAGACGGCGCACCGGAGACTACGTGTCCCGTCACGTTTCCAATACGCTGGAACGGCCATTTCTCCCCAAGAAAAGGAACTTCTGCGCGAAAGGTAAACGACAGCGCCCCTTTTTTCGACGACGTGAACCGCAGAACGCCGATTTTTCCGGGATACGACAGGAAGAACTCACGCGAAAACGCCACCCCTCCGCTCTCGTAGTTCACCGAGGCGATCCCTGTTTCCAGATCCAGCGTCCGTGCATACCCGGTGACATTCGTGTGTCCGAACACAATCGAAACATCGACCGCATCCGTAAGATTTCCTTCCGGCCAGTCTTTCCGGTCATACAGGAGCTGCCGCGTCTGAAACGTCGGTTCAGTGAGCTGCAACCATTCCGTATCCGTTCCACCGAACTCCGATACGCCGAAAAAACCGTTCCCCAGCGGAAGCGATGCCGAACGCCAGCCCTCTACGCTCCACTCCGCCGGCCGTTCATACCGTAACCGCCAAAATCCGCCATCATCCGCAACCGCACAAGCGGCGGCCACGCCGACAACCGCAACCAAGCCCCCGACCCTTCTACCCATACACGACATGCCTACACCTCCGCTCAACATCGTTGGTACACGTGAGTGTAACCCATGAATCGAGCATCGGTCAATCAAATGTGCCCGGAGACGGGAAGGACTTTCGAGAAATACGGACGTGTATTCCCCCAATCGGAAAGAAGGCGGTTCGCCTTTGGGGAACCTGTACGCAAAACGTGCTCTTCAAGAAGGGCGCGAAGCGCTTTCTCGTCCTCCGACCCTTCTTCAACGGGGAAAAGGTCAACGGAATCCAAGTTACAGTTGAGGTCAAGCGTCGCACGTTCGTCGTAGACGTAGGCAACACCCCCTGTCATACCGGCGGCGAAGTTGACGCCGACGGGACCGAGTATCACGGCCACGCCGCCCGTCATGTATTCGCAACCGTGATCCCCTACCCCTTCCGCAACAAGCGTCGCGCCGGAGTTGCGGATGCCGAAACGTTCGCCCGCGAGACCGTTGATGAAAATCGCGCCCGATGTCGCGCCGTAGGCAATCACGTTGCCGGCAATGGTGTTCTCCTCCGGGCGGAATCCTGTAGTTTCCGAATTATCCGGCAGTTCCGGCGGCCGTATCGTCAGAACGCCGCCGGAGAGCGACTTGCCCACGTAGTCGTTGGCCTCTCCGCGAAGATTGAAGGTCACGCCCTGCGCAAGGAACGCACCGAAGGACTGCCCCGCCACGCCACGGAATTGAACGGTCACACGGTTCGCGGAGCCAGTTGCGACGAGCCAACCCGAAAGGGCCGCGCCGACGGAACGGTCGCAGTTGGAGACCGTGCGTTCGAGGCACGTTTCGCCACCTTCGACGGCGGGAATCAGCTCGCGTGCGTCGTAGTTTTTCTGCCATGAGGTTTCAGACCTTGGACTTTCGACTTCAGTGACTGAAGTCTTACGTGCTACGTCAGAAGTCCTGGTCAGCAACTCCCCGAAGTCAAATCGCGTACCGCCCTTCACCTTCAGCAGATCGACACGGCCGCGCGCCTCGGCAAGAGACCGGAGGCCCAGCGAGGCGAGTATCTCGCGAACCTCCTCGGAGAGAAAGCGGAAATAGGTTTGAAGGTGTTCGGGCTTTCCGGCGAATTTATGGCGCAACTCCTCCTTCTGCGTGGCGATACCGACGGGGCAGCAGTTGAGGTTGCAGTTGCGGCACTGTACGCAGCCGAGCGAGACGAGCATCGACGTACCGAACGCGAATTCGTCTGCGCCGAGCATCGCGGCGACCACGATGTCGCGTCCCGTGCGGAGCTGGCCATCGACCTGAAGTTTCACGCGGTGGCGGAGGTTGTTCTTAACGAGCGTCTGATGCGCCTCGGCGAGACCGAGTTCCCATGGAAGCCCGGTATGCTTCACAGAGGTGAGCGGCGCGGCTCCCGTTCCGCCGTCAAAACCGGAAATCACCACCACGTCGGCATACGCCTTCGCGACACCTGCAGCAATGGTGCCCACCCCCGCCTCTGAGACCAGTTTCACCGAAACACGGGCCGCTGGATTGGCACATTTCAAGTCGTAGATGAGCTGGGCGAGGTCTTCGATGGAATAGATGTCGTGATGCGGCGGAGGTGAAATAAGCGTCGTTCCGGGTTTCGCATGGCGGAGGCGGGCGACGAATTCATTGACCTTATGCGCGGGAAGTTGACCGCCCTCGCCTGGTTTCGCGCCTTGCGCGAGTTTAATCTGCAAATCTTTCGCCGAACGGATGTACTCGATCGTCACGCCGAAACGTCCGGAAGCAATCTGCTTGATCGCGCTGTTCTTCGCAGTCCCGAAACGTTCGGGGTTCTCGCCGCCTTCGCCGGAATTGGACATCGTGCCGAGTCCATTCAGGGCAAGCGCGATCGTTTCGTGCGCTTCCGGCGAGAGCGAGCCAAGCGACATCGCCCCGCCCACGAAGTGTTTCACGATGGAATCAACGGATTCGATGCCTTCTGTCCCCCGTTCCCCGTTCTCTGTTCCCCGTTCACCGAACTCCAGCTGCGAGCGCAAGGTGACGCGACTGTGCTGGTCGATGTCGTCGGTGTAGCGTTTAAAACGGAGGTAATCGCCGTGGCGGACAGATTCACGGAAATCGACGATGCGCTGCGGGGTCCAGAGATGTTCTTCTCCGTTTTTGCGCGCGCGATAGACTCCGCCGGGAGGGAGGGCGGCTTGAACATGAAGGTTCAGGGGCGTAGCCGCAAAAGGGGGAGGCTGTCGATTGCCGCCGCCTGCCGGCATTCGCTGTTGCTCGCGGTCAACTCTTTCCTCCAGTCGCCTGGTCTCTGTGTTCAGAATCTTCTCGATATCCTCCAGCTCCAATCCGCCGACGGGCGAGATGACACCGCCGAAATACGCATTCATGAGCTTCGGTCCGAGGCCGACCGCCTCGAAGATTCGCGCCGAGCGGTAGGAGCGCAGCGTCGAGATCCCCATCTTCGACATGATCTTCATAATTCCCTTGCACACTGCCCGGATATAATTTGACGCAGTCCGGTGTGCGTTCAACGAAGGATCACATTTTGCAAAATGTGATACCGTTGCCAGCGCGAGCCAAGGGTTGATGGCGGTGGCACCGAATCCAAGCAACACGGCAAAATGGTGGACTTCGCGTACTTCACCAGATTCCACGATTAAGCCGACCGAAGGCCGCACGCCGGCCTCGGTAAGCACCTTGTTCACCGCCACCACGGCGAGTAACGAGGGAATTCTGTTTTTAAACACCGTGCTGCCAAGACGTCGTGGTGATGTCATCGCTTGCCGGCAAACACCACCGGTCGTCACTGAAAGATTCTCTGCGTCTTCCCGGTGGGCTGTGCCGAAATCCCGATCCGACAGAATGATAATCCTCGCACCCTCCTTCACGGCCTGTAAAGCACCGGAGGCGAGCGTATTGAGCGCGTTTTCGAGGTTTTTCTCGAAAAACAGCGGGAACGTCTTCGCCGGAAATTCCGGAATACTTTTGAGACGTGAAAGTTCATCGTCCGTCAACACAGGCCGCGTCATCTTGACGAGACGTGCATGTTCAGGGGTCTCCGCGAGGATGTTTCCCTGGTTGCCGATGTAGGTCATAATCGACATGACCAACTCCTCGCGAATCGGGTCAATCGGCGGGTTTGTCACCTGTGCGAAGAGCTGGTGGAAGTAGTCGAAGAGAAGCCTCGGTTCCTTGGAGAGACAGGCAAGAGCGGCATCGTTCCCCATCGCGCCGACAGGTTCGTGTCCCGTCTCCGCCATCGGTCTGAGGATAAGTTCGATGTCCTCTAGCGTCCAGCCGAAACCGTGCTGCTGTATGGCGACAACGTCCGTGTCGTCTATCTTGGATGGCACGATTTCCGTGAAAAGGCCCGTAACGGGGATATGGTTCTCCTTCACCCAGCGGCGGTAGGGACGTCTACGGGCGTAGAAGGTCTTGAGTTCGGCGTCTTCCATAAGACGATGGTTCACAAGATCGAGCCAGATGATCGAACCGGGTTTGAGGCGGCCGTGCCGTGCGACATTCTCCGGCGGGATGTCGAGAACACCCGTTTCGGAAGCAAGCACGAACAGTCCCTCACGGGTCAATGTCCAGCGGGCGGGACGGAGGCCGTTACGATCGAGCGTCGCGCCGAGGCTGACGCCGTCCGTGAAGGCGACGGCGGCGGGACCGTCCCACGGCTCCATCAGCGCGGAGTGGTACTCGTAGAACGCACGGACATCGTGCCCCATGTGGTACTTTGCCCCCCACGCCTGCGGGATGAGCATCATCATCGCGTGTGGGGCCTCGCGTCCGGCCGCGACCAGAAGTTCAAACATATTGTCGAGCGAGGCGGAATCGCTTTGCTCCTTGTCGATCAAGGGCAGGATTTTTCCGATGTCAGGGAACACCAGCGACGGTTCCCGGGCGGACAACGCATTCAGATTTCCTTTGATGGCGTTGATCTCGCCGTTGTGCGCAATGGCTCGAAACGGATGCGCAAGTTCCCACGACGGGAAGGTATTTGTCGAATACCGCTGGTGGACGATCGCGAACGGCGAGATGAAACCGGGGTCTGAAAGGTCTGGGTAGAACTTCTCGATCTGCGTTGCCAGCAGAAGTCCTTTATAGACGATCGTACGCGAGGAGCAGGAACAGACGTACGTCTTCCTTGTCGATTTCTCGATCCGCCGTCGAATCACATAAAGCCGCCGCTCGAAGGCAAGGGCGCCGGACTCCCGACCTGCGAATTCCGGACTCTGGAGTCCGAACTCTGAAGTCCCTATAAACAACTGCCTGATCTTCGGCATCACGCTTCTGGCGTCCTTGCCGATGGCGTCGGGATTCGTCGGCACGTCGCGCCACGCCAGCACCTCGCAGCCTTCCTCGCGAACCGCCGTTTCAATCTTCTCCTCTTCCCCCTCTCCGCCGAAAATCATGGCCACACCAAAGTCCGCGCATGGCGTTGACGTCTGAAATCTGCTGTCCGAAGTCATCCCAGCCATAATCTTCCGAAAGAACCCGTGCGGAATTCGCATCAGCAACCCCGCGCCGTCGCCGGTTTCCGGGTCGTTTCCCGTCGCACCACGATGCATAAGGCGCTTTAGGATCGTCATGCCGTTGACGACAATCCCGTGGCTCGCCTCTCCCGAAAGGTTCGCCACCATCCCCACGCCGCAAGCGTCGTGTTCGTATTCGCTGCGGTAGAGGCCGTGGTCACGCTGTCCGTATTTGCGTTGCTGGTTCATAGTCAGGTTCCTTCAGTCAAGAGCGATCGATTTCCCGCTTGCGAGGGCGCGGACCACAAGGGACGCGCCTGAGGCACAGTCGCCTACGCAGAAAATGTTTCGCGATGCATCGGACACGAGCGCCGTGCGCGGCGTCTGCTTTAATCCGAGTTGCGCGACAAGCGGCATCTCTGCCGGAACCCCCGTGAAGCCCATCGCGAGAAACACGAGGTCTGCCTTGATGACTTCCTTCGTGTCCGGAACGGAACGGAACTTCATCGGGCGTCCTTCCGGCGAGAATTCCCATTCGACCGTTTCGACCTCTACACCGGAAACGGCATGGTCGCCGATGAACCGCAAGCTGTTGAGATTCCACCGCCGTTCGCATCCTTCCTTATGGCTGGAACTGGTGCGAAGTTGATACGGCCAGAGCGGCCACGGCGTGGAAACGTCGCGCACCTCCGGCGGCTTCGGCATAATCTCAATCTGCGTGACAGACTTTGCGCCGTGGCGGATCGCCGTGCCGACACAGTCGCTCCCCGTGTCGCCGCCACCGATGACAAGCACATCCCTTCCCTTTGCATCGAGGGGCGCGGCGTCTATCTCACCGGTGTGGAAGCGGTTCTGCCCCTCAAGGAGTTCAAGCGCAAGGTAGACACCGGAAAGTTCGCGGCCGGGAATCTTCAGGTCGCGTGCGGCAGGCGTGCCGATTGCGACGACAAGCGCGTCGTTCGTTTTCGCAAGCCATTCGCCGGAGAGATCCCTGCCGACCTCGATGCCCGTAACGAAACGGATGCCTTCCGCCTCCAGAATCGCGCGGCGGCGGTCGATGAGCGCCTTGTCAAGTTTGAAACACGGAATACCGTAACGGAGGAGGCCGCCTACGTTGGCACGCTTTTCATAAACCGTCACAGCCCATCCCCTGCGCCTCAAGGTGACGGCGGCGGAAAGTCCGGAAGGTCCCGCGCCGATGACGGCCGCCGACTTCCCGTTCTCCATCTTCGGAGGCCGCGGCGCCACCCAACCGTTTTCGAACGCCGTCTCGATGATGCGCTTCTCCGACTGCCGCACCATCACCGCCTCTTCGTCAAGCCCGTGTACGCAAGACGCCTCGCAAAGCGCGGGGCAGATGCGCGACGTGAACTCTGGAAAGTCGGAATTAGCGGAAAGAAGATCGTACGCCCGCCGCCAGTCTCCCTGCGCCACGGCGCGGTTCTGGTCAGGGACGAAGTTGCCGAGCGGGCAGCCGTAAACGTGGCAGAAGGGCTGGCCGCAGTTCATGCAGCGTGAAGTCTGTTCGCGCAGTTCCCCATCGGAAAACACGCGCTCGACCTCGCGCCAGTCGCGCTTGCGCTCCTCCGCCGGACGGTAGATATCATGTATTCGTTGCATATCGGACATAAAACAGCACAACCCATGCCAGACCACACTGGCGCGTTCCGCCGTCCAATTCTTTACAATTTCTGTAATAGCATCGCCCCGCGACCGCTACAATCTTGTAATGCCGCCTTCCGTTTTTTCGTTACGGCAGGGAAACTATTCCACGCGAAGAAGTTGAGGGCGCGTGGCGATAACGGTTCCGTTGGTCGTCTCCGCCTCCGCCCAAAGTTGATACGCCCCTGCGGGGAGTCGGGATTGCGGCGGACCGCTCTCAACGGGCGCGTCGCAACTCGTCCCATGCCGGGCGAGCAACCCTTTCTGGCCGAGGTAGAGGGTGATGCGCGAAACGCCCGTCGTGGCATCGCTTTCCGCACGGGCCGAGACGAACGCGGGCCCTTTGATCGGCACGTCGCGGGCGGGTTCCACAAGGCGGAGATCCGGCAGGACGTTCCCATTCGACTTCCGCAACTTGAACGTGTGCGCGATTTCCCTTCCATTAAACCGAAGGTCGGTCGAAGAAAGGCGCACATTGACCTGAATCTCGCCGCGCCGATAGTCCTCTTCCGTCGGATGAAGCCGGAACATCGCGCCGTCGGCATATTCCGGGACAAGATAGCGCTCCTGCGAGACAAGCCCGTCTTGACGAATGTCGGCCCGGACGATATCCGCCGGGCGGTCGCTTGCCGAAATCCGCACGGTGAAACCGGTGGCGGGCGAAACTTCGTCGCGGTCGAAGCAAACCGTGCACGCGACCTGTTCATCATAGTTCAAGACGATCGGACGCACGTCGTTGCGCCCGTCGATACCGGGATCTTCCGAACGCGCCCCTGCCATGAAATAGGTGAAGACGGCCGGCGCGTTGGTCACGGGATCGATACGCACGGTCTGCTCGATATCGTAATTTTCCGGAGTAAACAGGAGTTCCGTCCGCGACAACTCCGCAGCTTCCGGTTTGTCCGTCGCACAATAGACGGTCACGTCCGCCTCGGGCTTGTCCAGCAGCCTGACGCTTGCGAATGCGGGTGCCCCCCGTCCTGCGCGTCCCGCGTCGCTGCGGAGCAGGATGGTATTGGAGAACGTCCTCAGGGAAGCCAGCTGGACAATCGTCATGTACCCGACACGGGCACAAGCTTCGTGAAAACCGTAGGGATGCGCGGGACTTGCAAGGTGCGGCCCCGCATTTTCCGGAGGGGGTTGAAACCGTTCGGATATCATCGTGTAGAGCATATTCGCCAACATATAGTCGAGCCAGTCGCCCCTCTTCCCCGAAGCTTCCAACGCCGCAAGTTCGGGGCGTTGTTCCCGGACCCTCGCCCATGCGAGCGGATACGGGATGTAAACGAGCCCGTTCTCTTTCGCGTAGTCGTACCCTTTAAATAGCAGCGTTTCCAGATTCTCTAGAATCAATCGATCATCCTGCGTCCCCTCCGGGAGGCGGGTGAACACGGCGACCGCCGGCGGCGGCACGTTCGTCGGCTGCGGATCGGGCGACGTGTAGAGGGAACGGTTCCGATAGACATCGATCTGTGGAATATCGCCGAACACAAGGTCGAAACAGGTCGAATACCGGTCAAACCCGTCCCGGAACCAGTCCTCCGGCGTCCTCCAGAACGACTCCACGCGGGCGGCGTCCAGCACGGCTTCAAAATTCAGGCGGACGGGATCGTCCTGCGCCGTATTGGGGAGAAAGATTTTCAACCGGTTGCGAATGCGCGGCTCGACACGGACGGTTCCCTTGAATGGTCCCGCGAAGTGACGTTTCTCGCGTTCTTCTCGAACCGCCTCAAGCGCCGACTCCGTCAACAGGCGGGCCGTCCCTTTTACTGTCCAATCTGTTTGACAGGCCTCGGCCGGTACCCTGCTGTTGGCGATGGCCGACCAGACGGAGGCGGCGTACAGAAATGCGCCCGTCCGGGCCTTGCTCGAAGAATCGCCGCGCAGCCGGTTACGGGCGAGCGTCTGCGTCCAGGCATACGCCGCAGGGATGACCTTCAGACCGCACCCATCTGCGACGCGGTAGGTGCAGTTCGCGACGGCCGACACGCGCTTGTCACGGTAGGACGAACCGGGGCGCACGGTCAACAGCACCATCGCCTTTGTTTTTTTCGGGTCGAGACGTCCCGAGATGGCGCGGACACCTTCAAAGAAAAATTCCGGGTAGCCGGTCGCGACGGGGGCATCCTCCGCAATCAGCACGAGGTCGATCTCGCCGGAGAACAGCCGCGCGCGCGCCTCCCCCGCGTCCGGGTGGTAATACCAGGACATCAGGGATTTCCCCTGCGTGACCGGCTCGTGGTTCACCCGGACGGGACGGCGCATACCGGCCTTTAACATTTTCTCAAGATCCGAGCAAAGATGCGAAGCGTGGATTCCCCCGTCGAGTTTCGGAACGGAAAGAAGGGTTACGCGAACCAGCCCGTCCCCGTTCACATCCCATTCCGACCCCGGAAACAGAAAGGAGAAAAGAGAAAAGGGTGCAGCCTGTGCTGAACCGAACAACAGCACAGTCGCAGCAAATACAGAACGAAAACCTGTCAGACGCATTCTACACCCCGTATCCCGGACAAAGATACGGCAGGAATTGTATCAGAAGACGGACGCAAAAGGAAGTGAAAGTTGGATAAAAAGTCAATTTACCTTCGTTCAAAAATCACGTATACTAACGGCGTGAGTGATCAAAAAGAATGGTACTTGAAAGACGAACAGGGGCGTCGTTTCGGCCCCGTCGCCTGGGAGACGGTTGTCCAATGGGCGGCCGACGGCCGGGTAAGTCCGTTGTATTCCCTGTCGCAGGACGGACAACTCTGGAGCCGCGCAACCAATTTCCCCCTGCTCGGCATGACATGGCTCGCCGAACTTTCCCCCGGAAAGTTCTACGGTCCCCTCCCCCTCCCCGCGATAAAGGGACTTATCGCGGAAGGTTCGATTCCCGCAAACGTCCGTCTCTACCAGCTACAGGTAGACGAAGACGTTCCACATGCGCGCGATGTTGAAACGTCCCCTCAACTTCGTGACCTCCATGCGAAACCCGATGAGGCGAATACCCGTATCCAGTCGCTTGACCAAGCCCTTGCCGACACCGTCTCCCGCTCCTCCGCCCTCGAACAAAGGCTCGCCGACGAACAGGCGCAACACGCGAAGAAACAAGCCGGTCTCGAAACCGAACTGGACAGCGCCCGGCGGAACGCCGCCGCCCTCGAACAACGGCTCGCCGACGAACAGGCGCAACACGCGAAGAAACAAGCCGGTCTCGAAGCCGATCTGGACGGTGCCCGGCGGAACGCCGCCGCCCTCGAACAACGGCTCGCCGACGAACAGGCGCAACACGCGAAGAAACAAGCCGGTCTCGAAGCCGAGCTGGACAGCGCCCGGCGGAACGCCGCCGCCCTCGAACAAAGGCTCGCCGACGAGCAGGCGCAACGCACGAAGGAACAAGCCGCTTTCCGTAGCGAACGAGACGATTTCGCACGAGAAAAGCAGGCGTTGCTCCGCCAAACCGCCACCGTTAACAGCCGGTTCACCGCGCAACAGCAACATACGGTCGCAGCCGAACAGAAGGCAGCCGCCCTCTCCCTGAACCTAGCGGCGGTGACACGCGAACGTGACGCGCTCCGGGAAAAGCTCGACAAGCAAACGGCGCAGCCGCCGGAGGTTTCGGCCGAGGAGGTTGTCGTCGAAGTCCTACCGCCAGATACCGCGTTCGGTACCCCGTCCAATGCGGAGAATCCGAATGCCCACCCCGGTGGACGGCAGACGCCAGCGTCCGCTTCACCTCCTTTCGGCGGCGACAGTAAACTCGCCGTACTTGAAGCGCAAGTCCAGCGGGAACTGGCGGCCCTTCAGGCATCGGGGAAGATGCCCGACTTTCTTAAACGATAACGAGGATTCTTGACATGGCTACTCGAAACAAAGACGACCAGTGGTATCTGCGGACGGGAGGAACTTCCACGTTCGGCCCCGTCTCCATGGAAGGTTTGATCTTGTGGGCGGAACAGGCGCGCGTGCTTCCGGGGCACGAGGTGTCTCGCGACAAGGAGACCTGGATCCCCGCCGAACAGCTTCCGGAACTCAGGATGACCACCTACATCGACCTGGGGGACGGTAACATGGGCGGTCCCTTCAACCGGAAGGCGGCGGAGACGTTGATTGAAACCGGCCGCGTTCCCAAAGGTGCCAAATTGATCGAAGAGCCTGAAGGCGACGGCGACACGGAGATCGGGGAAAGCATCTCCGATGACGCCCCCTCCCCGCAAGGGAAATCCCGTTCCCAAAACGCCGGAGAAGACGGAAATGCCGAAAGCTGGCGTGTGAAAGCCGGAGAGTTGCAAACGGCGCTTGCCGAACGCGACCGGGAACTTGCCGCCCGTAACGAACAACTTTCGTCGCTCCAGGCGAAACTCGCCGAGCAGAAGACGAAACTCGCCGAACTCGCCTCTGCCGGAGAGTCCGCCGGACATTTCCAAGAGGAAGCCGCCCTCGCCAAACAGGAGCAACAAGCGCTTCTGGCCGCATTGGAGGACATGAAGGAAGAAAACGCGCGCCTTCGCGAAACGGCAACGACCGAAGCGGCGAAAACGAGCGGGGAAAACTCAGACCTTCTGGGACGGATCGATGTGCTTGAACGGGAGCTTGCCGACATTCAAGCGCAACGCGCAAAGGAGCAAGCCGAACGCGACACCCTGTCTGCGAAACTTAAAGAAACGGAAACGCTTTGCCGCGAACGTGAAATGGCGGCCGAGGCAAAAACCGCTGAAGCCGAAGCCGCACTCGCCGCCGCAACCGCCGAACGCGAACGCCTTGCAGCGGACTTTGCCGAACGCGAAAAGACCGCGAAGGAGGCGTCCGAAGCCGCACTCGCCGCCGCAACCGCCGAACGCGAACGCCTTG
>JAGCVN010000122.1 GCA_017962315.1 Kiritimatiellia bacterium | reverse complement strand
TTGCCGTGCAGCGCCGCGCTCGCGAGATACTGCCGCTGCATTCCGTCCTCGCCCAGCCGACGGCGTCGGTAGGTGTGCGGCGCGGAGAGCATGTCGAGGTTTTTGGAGCGGTACATCTTCGAGATGCCGCGATGGTCGTTCTCGCACACCCATTCGTCGTCCGCGACGTAGCCGTAGAACGCAAGCGTGGGGAGCTTCCCCTTCGACTCATCCTTCACGATGCCGCAGTAGTGGTCGAGCATTTCCGCCGTCGTCTCGTTGCAGCATTCGAGGTAGTCCAGCACGCGGCGCCCCTTCGCGGGATCACGCCAGCCGCCGTCGGTCTTGCCCCGCTCGTTCTTGCCGGGCAGCGTGACGGTCTCGAAGTCGGCCTTCGGATCCTTAAACGCCTCGCGCAGACGCGCAACGTCGTTGCCGTACTTCCTGCGGAGGTAGCGGATGAACGCTTGACGCATCGGCTCGGAGAGGTCGCCCCATGAGCTGCCGGACGCGCTGGCCCCGCCCAGCATCACGTCCCAGCTGAAATGTTCGCCGCACGGACCGCTCGCCACGTGGATGCCCATCAGGTGGTCGCCGTAGCGGTCGAGCAGGTGGCGCACCGCCTTGCGATAGTACGGAGAAACCGCCTCGCGGCACTTGAGCGAAGCGAACGACTCCCGCGCGGGCGCGCCTTTCTGCGGCGTGGCGAACACATGCCGCTCGCTGGGATTCGCGACGCTCCACCAGTCCGGCGCGGTGTAGAAGATGCGCGGAAGGACCGACGCCTTCGGCGCCCATGAGAGGACATTATCGATGTGCGCGTCCTGGTACTTCATCCCGAACGAACCGTCTTTGCGCCAGTACGGATTCCGATAGTGCGGGAACGAGCCGAACATCGCGAAGATGTCCATGCCGGCGGCCGACAGGTCTCGCGTGTCCTGCTCCTGTGGCTCCCATTGCCAGAACATCATGGCCGCGACGGGTTTCCCGTCGTGGTAGAGCCCCGGCGCGCCGTTCAGCTCCGCGACGCGCCAACCCGTTCCGGTCGATCCGGAATTCGCCACACCCGAAAGCACCGTTAGAACGGCGGTTGACAAAAAAACACATCTCAGTCTCATGTCCAAAGTCTACCATCCGCAAGAGACGGATTCAAGGCAATAACACAGAGTTGTCGGTAAGTAGGCGTATCCGCGAATCGTGTAATGTTTAACGCAGCCCCCCGCTCGCGCCTCGGCGCGAGTGATTCGATTCGGATGACTTGCTATACTGTCCCCCGGTAAGCCGTGGGGTGAAGTTATAGACGAAAGGCGCAGAGAAAAGACAACGTCCCCGCTGCCCATCAATCATTTTCCCACTTTTCAGTTTTCATTTTCGATCATGAGCGAGGACGAACCTTTGTTTTTCAAAACGGCGTTTCCGTATCCCACCCCGTCGATGACGATTCCGTTGGCGGAGAATTTATTCCGCGTGAGTTTTCCTTTCGAGACCGAATAGACGGTAAACGTTCCTTTGAAGAGGCCTGTCTTGGGGAGGAAGGACAATTTCAGACCTGAGACGTTTGCCCCGTTTATCGAGATGTTTCCTCCCTTATACGCCACTTTTGCCGCCTTGCCCGCGTTCCAGGCGGTTTTCCCCGTTACGTTCAACGCGACTTCGGAAGGGGTTTGGGCGATGGCGGAGGGAACCAGGCGCTGTAGCGTGTCGGGATCCAGGAAGACTGTTTTTGTGCCGTTGGCAAGGTGTCCGGCCGATCCGATTTCAAAGATATCCCAGCCGGCCTCAAACGACGGTTTCACGGTTTTCTTCCACTCGCTTATCGCTGTCAGGTCGAGAAGTTCACGTGTCTGGCGGTCGAACCAGGCGACGAAACCGAAACGGCTTTTCTTTGAATAGAGGACGGGCAGGCAACAGGTTTCCTCTCCCACAATCAGTTGGACGGAAAGTGATACCTTCACGCCGTCCGCCAGTACGCCCGTCACCTTGGCCTTGCCCTTGGTTGAGAAAGCGATGGACAAGGTTGAGAACCCGTTCGCGAAGGCGGAACCATTCCCGTTCGCAGAGAGGGTTTCCAACACAATCCCGTATGAGTGGCGGTTGAACTTTGCAAGCGAGGTTAACAAGTCGGAACGCTTGGCTTTTACGGCATCGAGCCCCCCGTCGATCTCCCCGAACTTTGCGAGGTTCCCGCCGATTGCTTCCGTGCCGACGAGGAGGCCGGACAACGCTCCTGACCCGGTTCCTGTCTGGAGATTGACCGTACCTGTAAGTTTGGCGCGTTTCCCGGTGGCGAGCGAGGTGAAGGTCAAGGTCGCGGCGGCGTTCGAGGTTCCTTTTTTCGGTTTCTTCACCGCCAACACGAGCGTTCCGGTGATGTTTCCGGACTCGTCCACCGCATAGCCTTTATACGTGCCGCCCTTGTACGCGGCGGGGAGGTTGCCGTAGATTGGATTCGGGTACAACGTGTAGGCGGTTGATCCCCCCGCTGACCAATGCGCGTAAACCGTCGTGTCGTCTAAGACTTTTGTGGTCGAGCGGATTCTTGTTCCGCCCTCCGGTGCGGTGAACCAGCCACGGAAACGGAATCCCTCCCGTTCCGGTCTGGGCAGCGTGCCGATGGCGGAGTTGTATTCGCGTCGTATGGGGGCGGGATCGATCCCGCCCGATGTGTCGAACGAGACGGTGTAGATGTTGATTTGCCAATGCGCGTAACAAGTCAAGTTTGCGGTCACCCGTGTGTCGGACGTCAGCGGCACACCCCCGTTCGCCGCCGTGAACCAGCCGAGGAAGGTGTATCCCGTCCGTTTCGCTTCCGGCAATTCGCCGATGGCCTCTTCATACAGGCGCGACCGGTCCGCGGCCTCCGTTGTGCCGCCGTTGGCATTGAAGGTCACCGTGCAGGACAACGGTGTCAGCTTGGCGTAGAGCGTGGTGTTTTGTGCGGAGGCAAGCGTGGTCGGCCCCACGAAACCGTTATAGTCGGGTGTGGTGTACCAGCCGCCGAATTGGTGGTCTGGCTTGCTCGGTGTCGGCAAGGTTCCGTACGGATACCCGACAAGCGAGGTGAGTTGCCCGTTCGAATACGGGCTGGGCAACGTCCCGCCGCCTGTCTCCAGTCTCGCGGTGACGGTATTTTTCAGCAGCTGTCCGTCAGAACGCAACCGGCAGACCGTCATGCGGCCACCTACGACGGGAACGGGCTGCACGAGGAAGGATGGGATGTACCCGGTCGCTTTCGTGAGAAGCCGGTAGTTCCCGGCGGGAAGCGTCCCGTAGACCATTTCGATGCCGTAAGTCTGCGATTCCGTGTCGCTGGCCCCGTGTTCCAGACTCTCCGCCGTAATCTGCCGGTTCTGGCCGATATGTACGTAGGTAGGGACGAGGGCGCTGGTCGAGGAGGGGTAGGAGACCGCGTATCCGCTTGTGTTCACAATCTGGAAGAAGAGGCCGCCCTGCGAAAGGATCGTCGAATAGGCGGAATCGCTGACCCCGAAAGAGGTGTATTGCGGAAGGACATTCCCGTTTGCCAAAAACTCCTTTACCAATCGATAAACCGGCGTGGAGGTGTTGGGACAACGGTATATCGCATCGCCGTCCAAATTTTGCGCCACCTGAACCAACCAAGATGCCTGCGAAGAAGAATGCACCGCTTTCACGTAACGGCAAGGCGTACCATCCCCGAGCGCGGCAGACCAGCAATGGACAAGCCCGTCCCAGTAGGATCCGCTTGTCTTTCCGCCGATACCCGCGATGCATAGTGTTTGCTCGATCGTTTTCCCCTGGAAATGCCAGGCGTCCGCCAAATCCCACAGGAATTTAGAACCGTATTTCATCTGCCCGGATTGTTTATCAACATTCATGTTCTGCCCATAATGCGGTGTGGCGAGGGCGACGAATTTCCCGATACATCTCCGGTCGATTAGGTCATACGCAAGCATGGCACGAACAATCAGACCTCCCATACTGTGGCACACGAGATCGACAGGTTGACCCGTGTTTTGAGCCAGTTCCGTGATTTCCTTTGCCACGCCGAGCGCGACTTGCTCGATCGGTGTTGATTTGCTGTACCCGAAATAATTGTTGTAATAGAAATACGCCTGTAGTGCGTTAGAGGCATATCCTACATCTGAACCGAGCAACGTTTTCATCTCCGACCAGATCTCCCCGTCGCTATTGTATCCGTGCAAGAAAACAATCGGGTTTCTCGCGTATGACGCGAACGCGGGGAGGAGGCAGAGCAGGAGGACGGAGATGCGTTTCATGGAAGGTTTCGGATTCATGGGTTGTTCTTCGTGTTCGTTTCGAGTTTCGAGAGCCATTCGGTGGCCTGCGTGCGGGTAGGGGGGACCATTCCGTTTTCGGCGAGTTCGTGCAACTGTCTGCGTTCGGGGTCTCCGGCGGTTCCGTTCCGTACGGCGAGGCTGCACCGCAGGAGTAGCAAATCTTCTCTCTGGTAACGTTTCTCCGCCATACGTTCCAGTTCCGGCAGGGCATTTGCGACGGTCTCAAAATCTCCGGCCTCCTCCAGGAATTTGACGCTACGGTATCTGATGGCGTAGGATGCCCCTGCGGAAGAGAGCGCGTCTTTCGCGAACGCGACCTTCATCGCGTCCCAGTTCTCATTCCGGGCGATTTCTGAACACTGCAAAAGCCCGTGGGGATCATCCTTCGCCATGTCTTTGGCGACTTCGCGGAAGTCGGTCTCTCTCTTTGCCTTTGCGTAACGCTGGAGTAGATCGGAGGCAAGCGAGGCATCTGCGTGGGTGCGCAGATAATCCCGCGCTTCTTTCTCATAGGTGACGTCGTCGCGGTTGCGGAGCGACGCCAGACGCAGGAACCGGTGTGCTTCGCTGCCCCCTTTCCGTTCAATTTCCCGTGTCAGGGAATCGAGCGAGCCATCCCGTTCCGCCTGTACCAGAAGCGGTCCGAAAACCTGGAGAAAACTTCCGAAATCGCGCATTTGCGGAAATGCTTCGGCATCCGTATTTTTCAGTCTTTCGGTTATCCGTTCCCCGACGGTACCGAGGGACGGTTTCGGTGGAGCGGGATCCGCGCCCGGGCTGTCCCCGCCGTCACGACGGGAACAGCCGAGGAGAAACAGAAACAACACGGAACACCCGATGGCCGGAATCACCTTGCCGTTCATCATGCTACTGCACGAGGATGGTGACGTCGCCGCCGGGGAGGATTTCCTCGGCGCGGGCGAGCTTGTCACCGTCGAAACGGAGTTTCCACGTCCGGCCGCCGTCGCGGGCGTACGTCCATTCGGTGTCCGTCTTCGTCTTCGGTTTGCCGAAGGCGTTTTCGACTGCCTGTTTCGTCATGCCTTTTGTAAGCTTCGGTTTCACGGCCGCACCGGGATTTTCCGCCAGCGTCTTGGCATCCACGCCGTATCCGACGATACCGAGTTCCAGTATCTTCTTCGCCTTGTCGAGGCGGATGGAGAGCGTCTGGCTCTTCTGGTTCGGACGCGCCCAGTCGGTGAAGATCGTGGCGGTGACGGTGGCGGGGCCGAAGACGGTCTGCTGGTGCGAGGCGAAGTAATGGGCGCGGACGATATAGCCGCCTTTCTCCGCTTTCCGGATCATGTACTCTTCCGGGCCGTAGCCGTCGGTGATGTCCTTGGAGACGAACCCGCCTTTGCGGGTAAGGTGGCGGCCGTAGAACGCCTCCTCGCCGGACGGTTCGGTGACGTGCAGGTCGATGTCTGTCTCGTCGGCGTCCCACGACATTACGACGCGCATGTCGCAATCGAGGACGCCCTGCAGCCGCTTGTCCAGCTTCTCCAGTTTCGGCTTCCCTGCCTTCCCCCAATTCTGGGCGTCGCTCCAGGCGATCAGCGCGTTGTATTCCTCCACCGCGAAGATCGAGATGGACTCCGGGTGGCGCTGCCACGGGGTCTTCACCAGCTTGTGGTAAAGGGTGGCCGCCTCTTCCAGCATCGCTTTTGCTTTCGCCTTGTCGCCCGACGCGAACGCTTGGCGCCCGGCTTCGTCGAGCACAAGGGCGAGGTCGCGGTAGCTCTGTGCGTCCTCCCCGCGCAGTTTCATCACGCGGCGCAGGGTGGTGATGGCGAGATCAAAGACGCCGGCTTCGCGCAGACGCCAGGCCATAACGCGCAGCAAGGCGGCATCTTCCAGTTTCATCTCCGAAAGGTTGGAGATCACGCGTTCGCCCATCTCCCGGTCGCCGGAGCGGAAGAACCATCCGGCACAGTCGAGGAAGAACGCGGGCGTGCTCGCATACTCGGTGCGCTGCGCGAGGTAGGCATCGCGCGCGGCGTCTTTCTCCGCCGCCTGGAGTTTCGCCAGGTAGGGGGTGTCGGGCGACCAGGGTTTGACGGCGATGGAGGCGGCGAGAGCAGCCGGTCTGGCGGCTTCGGCGGCGGGCTTCCTGGCTCGGTCGGCGGGCATGGCGGCGGCCCTCATCTGCGGGCTCGGTGCGGCTGCGGCCATCTGTTCCTCGGCTACGGCGAAGTTGCTGTCCTCCGATACATTCGCCCTACTCATCGACCTCGCATTCATCGAGGCGGAGCGGTTGAAAATTCTACCCAGAAGACCGCCCGAACGGGATGTCCGTTCGTTACGCATCTGTTCACGCGGATCGACAAACGGATTCTTGGAATAGTCGCGCTTCCACCACTCCTTGCGTTCCTCCCACATCCGGATCACGGAATCGAGATGGCGTTCCGCCTTCGCAATGTCGGTGAGGTTGTTCATGCGGCCCTTGCGCGCCTCCGCCCAGCGTTGGCGCATATCGGCAAGGGAGGCGGGCGGTTCGATGTCGTACTGCAGCCACTGGTTGAGGGTTTCCAGCACCAGCAGGGAGGTGGCGGGGCTGACCACGCCGAATTTCCGTCCGAGCGCAAGCAGTTCCTCCGCGTTGTCGTCGGCGCGCGGGGCGAGGCGCGTGACGCGCGCGGCCGCCCAGGCGGAAGCCAGCGTCTCGCCGCGCGGCGCGTCTTTTTTCGTGAGGCGGATGACGGCGGATTTCCATTCTTCCCCGCCGGACTGGGAACGGATTGTCAGCTCGGCGGTCTCGGCGGCGAGGCGCCCCATGACGGTGGCTCGCCCGCTGGCGTCGGATCCGATACCCTGCACGTCGGCGATACCGGTGCCGTCCACGCCGGTGACGCACGGCAGGCCGTCGCGGATCGTGGCGCGGATGGTGGCCGGATCCACGCGCAACAGGTCGTATACCTGTCCGCCGCACGCCTGACGAACCGACTCGAAATCGCGTTCCGCGCCGGAGACGATGGCGGAGACGCGCTGTTTCGCGTGGAACGCCATCGGTACGCCGGAGAGCGTGTCGATCCCGTCCGTGAACAATACGGAGGGAAGGTTCAACGAGGCGAGCGCGGCATCAAGCGCACGGAAATCCGTGCCACCGTCGTAGACCAGCTTTTCGAGGAAGGCGACGAGTTCGTCCGTCGTCTTGAACGACCGGAGTGCTTCCACCCGGTTTCGGAAAACGATCACCTGCGTCGCCCCCAGCGCACGGACAATCTGCAGCTCCTTGGCGTGGTCGCCGGCGCGGCTGCCCGAAGCGTCCCACAGCACGGCGGGGGAGGGCTGACCCGTCGCGGCGGCCTGCGCAGCGGCGGGGGTGCGGACGGAGGCGCAGAACCAGGCGGTCCCGTCCTCTGTTTCCTCGACCGAAGCGATCGTGTCCGGAAGCTGCGGCATCGCGACGAGAATGTCCGAGCGGACGGCAAGGTTGGTCTCCGTACCGGAGACGCGCCAGACCCGTTCCGCCTGTTCAAAACGGCGGTCGCCGAGTCCGGCGAGGATCGGCGCGGTCTGCACGTTATCGGCGACTTCGATGGTGACGTCACGTTTCGCGAGGGTGACATCCGGCATCGGAAGCGAAAGCGCGGCCCCTTCGCCGGAGACGAGGAGCGGCGCGATGTAGGATATCTTGACCTTGCGTGTGCCGTTGGCGGGCACGGGGTAGACGCGGGTACGGTAGACGTTGCCTTTGACGGCTTCGACAAGTCCGGGGTCTATGCCTTTGCGCTGTTCCGTCTCAAAGGCGACGCGGGCCTTTTCCTTCGGGACGACTACGCCGTCCACCATCTGCCCGCTGATTTCCAGCGCATATCCGCAGACGGTGCCGTTGTCGGGCAGGGGGAACTGGAGCGGGCAGGAGATGACACGCCCGTTCGGGTTCCGCAGGGTGATGACGGTATCGACATGGGAGAACAGGCCCTTGACCCTGGCCGTCACCTCCAGCGACTCCACCGTGCAGGGCTTGTCTGTGCTTTCCCTTGGAACCGTGTCGATCCACGGGACCGGATGCCACGGAATCTCCGGTGCGGGAATAACCTGTGCCGTCGCGCCCAGCGCGGAAAGCGTCAACATGGACAAGATCGAAGGAACAGAATGTGTACTCATGGGGAAACCTTTCGTGTATGAGGAAGACAAAACCAGTCTACCAAATAGACTATTCATCCCGCGAGAACGAAATTTCCAAATTTTGACTCGGTTTCTCTACGAAAGCAACCCTTTCGGCGAAGTGTCGGCGTCATCCCACCAGGAGGGCTTCTTGACAGCGATGCGGGCGATGCCTTTGGTCGTCATCTGGATGCCCTTTGCGCCGACGCCCTTGAGCAGGACTTCGGAGGGCGTGAACAGCTGCTGGTTGATGCGCTGGTTCTTCACCGGCTTGTACTTGACGTATATGGCGGCGGGTGTGCCTTCCTCGAAGAGGATCATGCGGCTGCGCTCCGGGGCGAGCCTGTAGTCCTTGTTCTGGATGCATCCGCTGAACTGGAACCGCTTGATGTAGGTGAACCCGTAGTGGGGTTCCACGTAGGCACAGGTGTACTGGCGTTCCTTGTCGAAGATCGCGCAATACAGAAGGTTCTTGTCCACGAAGATTTTCTCGCCGGGCGGCACCATCTTGTAACGGCCGTCCGCCCACACAAGGATCAACTTGTCGAGGGAGGAGCACTTGAACACTTCGTCGCCGCTTCGCAACCCCGAGCCGAGGTAGTAATTCTCCTTGTCCCAGCGGATGGTCAGTTC
The DNA here is from genome assembly GCA_017962315.1 of Kiritimatiellia bacterium. Classification (GTDB taxonomy): domain Bacteria; phylum Verrucomicrobiota; class Kiritimatiellia; order RFP12; family UBA1067; genus RGIG8368. The sequence continues at coordinate 6,775 of JAGCVN010000122.1, read as the reverse complement.
GCTCGCGGTGAGCGCGCGGACTTCCACCTGCTTGAACGGTCCGACGATCTTGGTGCGGCGCGGGTATTTGTCCTTGTACTTCTTGATCAACCCCTTGATGTATTTGATCGTGTAGGCGCGCAGCCCTTCGAGATTCGCCGCGACCTCCGCCTCCTCTTTCAGGATGCCTTCGATCTCCTGCCGGTTCTTGTTGATGTCGTACCGCGAGATGCGGCGGATGCGGATCTGCAGCAGCTTGTCCACGTCTTCTTTCGTCACATCGCGGCGGAGGCGCGAACGGAACGGGGCGAGTCCGTCGAAGACCGCCTGGATGACGGCCTCTTCGGTTGTCTTTTCCTCGATCTTCTTGTAGACGCGCTCTTCGATGAAGATCTGTTCAAGCGTCTTGTCGTGAAACAGGGCGTCCAGTTCCGCCTTGCGGATCTCCAGTTCGCTCCGCAGCAGATCCAGCAGGCGCTCGGTGTTGGCGCGGAGGATACCGGAGACGGACATTTCGCGGGGACGGTTCTGGTAGAGGACGACGGGGTGGCAGGTAATGGACTTCTCGCAATTGGTGAAGGCGTACAACGCCTGGATGGTCTTCTCCTGCGTGGTGTCGGCGGCCAGCGTCAGCTCGATTTCCACGTTCTTCGCGGTGAAGTCGTCGACGCGCTTGATTTTCAGCTTCTTTTTCTTGACGGCGTCTTCGATGCTCGCGGCGAGCGATTCGGACGTTTCGCCGAAGGGAAGTTCGCGGATCACGATTTTGTTCTTGTCGCGGGTTTCGATGACCGCGCGCATCCGGAACTTTCCCATCCCGTCGTTGTACTCGCTTGGGTCGAGCAGACCGCCCGTCACGAAATCCGGGAACAGCTGGAAGGGTTTTTTCTGGAGGATTGCGATCTCCGCCTCCAACAGTTCGATGAAGTTGTGCGACATGATATCGGTCGAAAGGCCGACGGCGATGCCGGTCGCACCGATCATCAGGAGCAGCGGGATCTTCGCGGGGAGGAGGACGGGCTCCTTGTTCCGCCCGTCGTAACTGGGTACGAACGTGGTGGTCTTTTTGTTGAAAAGCTCTTCGCGGGCGAGTTCGGTGAGGCAGCACTCGATGTAACGGGAGGCGGCGGCGGGGGCGCCGGTGAGGATGTCGCCGAAGTTACCCTGCCCCCGGATCAGGTAGCCCTCGCTCTCCTCCTCGTCATCGTCCCCGCCGCGTTTTCCGCGCTTGCGTGAACCGGAGGAACCTTCGGATGCGGGGGCTTCGAGTTTTCCCTTCTGCTCCAGGTTGACGAGCGCGTCGGCAATGGAGGCGTCTCCGTGCGGGTGGTACGCCATGACGCGGCCGACGACGGTGGCGACCTTGATCGTGCTGCCGTCGTACATCTCGTTGAGCGTGTGAAGGATACGGCGCTGGACTGGTTTCAAGCCGTCTTCAACGGTCGGGATGGCGCGGTTACAGATGCTGTAGGAGGCGAATTGCAGGAAGTTCTCGTCGATCACGTCGCGCAGCGGGCCGCTTCCGCCGGGATGGTTGCCGTCGTCGGACGGCGGCATCGGGACGGCTTCGATACGGTCGGCGACAGGCGGGAGTTCGATACCGGGAAGTTCTCCGGCGGCTTCCGTTTCGGCGGGTTCTTCCTTTTTCTGGGTCGTGAACAGGTCGAGGTTGTCGAACAGGCTCGGCGGTTCCGGCGTTTCGTCGTGCTTCTTTTTCTTACTCATGGGTCGACTCCTCCGTGATCACCAGGTTGTTCATGATGTACTCGCGCCTGCTGGGGGTGTTGCTGCCCATGTAGAACTCCAGTGTCTTGCCGATCGACGTGTCGCCGTCGAGCGAGACGGGGGTGAGGCGGATGTTCTCGTCGATGAAATGGCGGAACTCGTTCGGGGAGATTTCCCCGAGCCCTTTGAAACGGGTGATCTGCGCGTTCGCCCCGTAATGGCGGATGGCCTCTTCGCGTTCCTCTTCGGTGTAGCAGTAACGCGAATCCTTGCTGTTCTTCTTGCTGCGTACGCGGAACAACGGTGTTTCCAGGATGAAGACGTGGCCGTCGCGAATGATGGAATCGAAAAACCGCAGGAAGAGCGTGATGAGCAGGTTGCGGATGTGGAGGCCGTCGACATCGGCATCGGTCGCGAAAATGATCTTGTCGTACCGTAGGCGGGCCACGTCCTCCTCGATGTCCAGGCTCTTCATCAGGTTGAAGAATTCCTGGTTCTTGTAGAGCGCGTCGCGGGCGAGGTTGCAGGTGTTGAGCGGTTTCCCCCGGAGCGAGAAGACCGCCTGGGTCATCGGGTCACGGCATTTGTTGATTGTGCCGGAGGCGGAAAGCCCCTCGGTCAGGAAGATCATCGTGCCCAGTCCCGTCCCTTTCTTCAGGTTCAGGTGTTCCTTGCAGTCCTTCAGCTGAGGGACGCGGACGGAGACGGTCTTGCTGCGTTCGCGCGCGAGCTTCTTGACCGTCGCCAGCTCGCTGTGCAGCTTGCTGGTCTCGTCGATTTTCGCGACCAGTTTCGCCGCCTCGTCCGGGGTTCGGTGGAGCATTTCCAGCAGCACCTTGCGGATCTCGTTCACGAGGTCGGAGCGGATTTCCTGGTTCGTGAGCTTGTTCTTGGTCTGCGACTCGAACAGCGGGTCTTTCAGTCGGATGGCGATCGCGCCGATGACCCCCTCCCGCACGTCGTCGCCGTCATACTTCTTGTTCGCGTACTCGTTGATCGCCTTCAGCAGCCCTTCCTTGAACGCGGAGAGGTGGGTGCCGCCGTCGTGCGTGAACTGCCCGTTGACAAAGGAGAAATAGTCCTCGTTGAAACGGTTCGTGTGGGTGAAGACGAACTCCAGCTGTTTGGAACGGTAATGGAAGGGCTGGTAGATTTTCGCGAACTTCGCCTCGTCGTTGATGAGGTCGAGCAGCCCGTTTTCGGAGACGATCTTCGTGCCGTTGAGGTTCAGCGTGAGATTTGCGTTCAGGTAGGCGTACATCCGCATCCGGCGCAGGACAAGGTCTTCATGGAACTGAAACTTCTTGAAGATCGAATCGTCCGGGATGAACCGGATGAACGTCCCGTTCCGCTCCTCCTTGCCCGCGTCGACGATGCCCTGCTTTTTCAGTTCGCCTTTTTCAAAAATGCCGAACGCACACTTCCCCTCGCGGTAGGAGCGGACTTCAAAGACGGTCGAAAGCGCGTTGACGGCTTTCGTGCCGACGCCGTTCATACCGACGGAGAATTGGAAGACGTCGTCGTTGAACTTGCCGCCCGTGTTGATGATGGAGACGCAATCGATGACCTTCCCGAGCGGGATGCCGCGCCCGTAGTCGCGCACGGAGACTTCGCCGAGGTCGTAATCGACGGTGATGTCGACACGCTTGCCGTACCCCATGATGAACTCGTCGATGGCGTTGTCGAGCACTTCCTTGAGAAGGATGTAGATGCCGTCCTCGTATTGCGAACCGTTCCCGGTCCTCCCGATGTACATTCCGGGGCGGAGGCGGATATGTTCCAGTGATTTCAGCGATTGGATGTCCGATTCGTCGTATGTGTTTTTGGGCATGGAAACTCCTGTCTGGGAAAAGAAAACCGCGCGCCCGGGACGTTCCCCGCGTCGGCGCGCGTCAAGCCGGCCGTCCGCCGCGTCACTTCGCGGCCGGTGCCCGGCGGATGGAAAGGATCGTCACGGGGTCTTCCGGGACGTTCTGGTGCATTCCCTTGTTCCCGGTCGCAACCTTCGCGATCGCGTCCACGACCTCCATGCCCTCCGTGACCTTGCCGAACACGCAGTATCCGTATTCCCGCGGGGTCTTGGCGCGGAAGTTCAGGAACCCGTTGTCCACGAGGTTGATGAAGAACTGGCAGGTTGCGCTGTCCACGACCATCGTCCGGGCCATGGCGAGCGTCCCGCGTGCGTTGGCGAGCCCGTTGTCGGCCTCGTTCTTCACCGGCGGCTTCGTCGCTTTCTGCCGCATCTCCGGGGTGAAGCCCCCGCCTTGGATCATGAACCCGTCGATGACGCGGTGGAAAATCGTGCCGTCGTAGAACTTGTCGTCCACGTACGACAGGAAATTCGCCACCGTCGCCGGCGCCTTTTCCGCGTCCAGTTCCGCGACGATCTTCCCCTTGCTGGTCTCAATGACAATCTGCTGCATCTTTTTCTGCTCCTTCGGTGTAGCGGATGTGGCGACGGCGTTGGTCGGCGAAACTTCGCCATACGCCGCTACCGCAAAACAAAACAGCGCAATCAGTCCTTTCATCGTATCCCCCGTGATTCGTGTGAAGAGACAGCTTATCGGTTTTCTCCGGAAAAATCCAGTTAAAATTTCGGTCCCGCAAAGAATTTTCAACGGATGAACAGCATCTCCTGGTAGGTCGGGAGCGGCCAGTACTCGTCGGAACAGACGTGTTCCAGCGCGTCCACTTCGGCGCGGAGTTCGTTCATCACGGGGATCAGGGAACCGACGATGTAGCCGCACTGCTGTTCGACGGTCAGGTTTTCCGGCATCAGCATCGCCTCTTCCAGCGTGTGCATGGCGCGCTGCAGACGGGCGAGGATCGCGTCCACTTCGTCCAGCGTCGTCGTGCAGGTGTTTTTGCCGAGCGCGTTGAGCGAGGCCGCCGTGTCCGCCAGCAGCTGCTGGTATTTGACGCCGGCGGGGAAGACCATCGTCCGCGCCATCGAGACGCAGAGGCGGGCTTCGATGAAGAGGTCTTTGACGTATTTCTCGCGGTAGATCTCGAACCGGCTCGCCAGCTCGCGTTCCGTCAACACGCCGTACTTCGCGAAGACCTCGTAGGTTTCGGGCGTCTCCATCTGCTTCAACGCCTCCGGCGTCGTGCCGGCGGAGGGAAGGCCGCGCCGGGCGGCTTCGGCACGCCACTCCTTCGTGTAGTTGTCGCCGTTGAAGATCACCCGCGCGTTCTCGCGGATCATCTTCTGCAACAGCTTCTGGACGGCCGCGTTGAACCGTTTCGGTTCTTTCGGCGCTTTCTCCAGCTCGGTCGCGACGTAGTCGAGCGACTCCGCGACGATCGTGTTCAGCACGACCTGCGGCCCCGCGATGGACTGGCTGCTGCCGACGGCGCGGAACTCGAAGCGGTTCCCCGTGAACGCGAATGGGCTTGTCCGGTTCCGGTCCGTCGCGTCTTTCGGGAGTTTTGGGAGCGTATCGACCCCGACGTTCAGCACGCCGCGCTTTCTGGAGGAGGCCGTCCCACCGAACGCCAGCTGCTCGAAGACCGCCGTGAGCTGTTCGCCCAGGAACACGGAGATGACCGCCGGCGGGGCCTCGTTCGCGCCCAGGCGGTGGTCGTTCCCGGAATGGGCGACGGAGCCGCGTAGCATCGGCGCGTGGAGGTTCACCGCCCGGATCACCGCCGCGCAGAAGACGAGGAACTGCATGTTTTCGTGCGGGGTTTCGCCGGGGTTGAGCAGGTTGCCGACTCGCGGCCCGCCCAGCGACCAGTTGACGTGCTTCCCGCTCCCGTTGATCCCCGCGAAGGGTTTTTCATGCAGCAGGCAGGCGAGGTTGTATTTCGGCGCCAGGCGCTGCAGCGTCTGCATGATCAGGTACTGGTGGTCGGTCGCCAGGTTCGCGCTCTCGAAAACCGGCGCGATTTCATACTGGGCAGGGGCGACCTCATTGTGGCGTGTCTTCACCGGCACGCCGAGCTTGAAGAGTTCGCGGTCCACCTCCTGCATGAAGGCGAGCACGCGCTCCGGGATCGCCCCGTAATACTGGTCGTCCAGCTCCTGCCCCTTCGGGGGCGTCGCCCCGAAGAGCGTGCGCCCCGCGCTCAGCAGGTCCGGGCGCGCGTAGTAGAAGTTGCGGTCGATCAGGAAGTACTCCTGTTCCGGGCCGGCGGACGGGGTGATCATGCCGGGATCCTCATGCCCAAAGAATTTCAACACGCGTCGCGCCTGTTTGTTCAGCGCCTGCATGGAGCGGAGCAGGGGAACCTTCTTGTCCAGCGCGTCGCCCGTCCAGGAACAGAACGCCGTCGGAATGCAGAGCGTCACGCCGTTCTTGCCCTCGATGAGGTAGGCGGGGCTGGTGACGTCCCACGCCGTGTACCCGCGCGCCTCGAAGGTGGCGCGGATGCCGCCGCTCGGAAAGGAGCTGGCGTCGGATTCCCCCTGGATCAGCTCTTTCCCGGTGAACTCGGTGATCAGGTGCCCCTTGTTGTCGGGCGCGTAGAAGGTGTCGTGCTTCTCCGCCGTCAACCCCGTCAACGGGTAGAACACGTGCGCGTAATGCGTCGCGCCCCGCTCGATCGCCCACTGGCACATCGTCCGCGCGACGACATCGGCGATGCCGAGGTCGAGCGGTTCGCCGTTCTCGACCGTTTGCTGGAGTTTCCGGTACACCTCTTTCGGCAGACGCTGCTTCATCTGGTCGTCCCCGAAAATGTTGCAGCCGAAATACGCCTCGACATGGCTCTCGCTGGAAACAGGCGTCTCGCTCGCGCGGTAGTTCACCGCCGACTCGATGGCCTTCTGCCTCTGAATACTCATCTTGCTCCTTCGGAAACGACAATGTGACAAAAATGTAGAAAAAATCTTACCAGACCAAGGGCCGGAAGTCAAGGAAAAACGGACAAAATTGTCTAATGTGGCATATTGCTCGACGATTTCACGCACATCTTTTGGAATAGTGCCCGTTTCCCTTCAATCCGTTTCCATCGGTCGCGGGAGCGCGGCGGAGAGGCGGTCGTCGGCGTTGGTCGCGGCGAGGGCGCGGAGGGCGGAGTCGGCGGCGCGGCGGACGAGCGGGGAGGGGGAGGACGCGGCGAGGCGGCG
>JAGCVN010000121.1 GCA_017962315.1 Kiritimatiellia bacterium | reverse complement strand
TCGAACCCTGGACCCAGTGATTAAGAGTCACTTGCTCTACCAGCTGAGCTACACTCCCAAAAAGATGGAGCGAGCTACGGGATTCGAACCCGTGACCACTACCTTGGCAAGGTAGGACTCTGCCAGCTGAGTTAAGCTCGCTCTTCGCCGTTCGCGGCGCAAAAACGGGAAAGACTATACCAGACTTCCGGACGGATGGCAAGCAGAAAAAATGGAAAATTCATCATCCGTCGAGCCAGGTTCCGTCTTCGACGATTCGCAACACCCCCATGTCGCGTTTAAGTTCCAAATCGCTCAACCACCAGGTGATGACGGCGGACACAAGGGAGTTCCGCGCACTCAATAGGGCGCTTTCCGCTTCGAGTATGTCACGCATGGAAGAACGTCCGGACTGCATGAACATGTCGTTGCTTTTGACGCGGAGTTCGGCGACTTTCATCGACTTGACGCAGATCTCATACGAAATACGGGCGGCGATCAAACTGCGCAACCCGCTGCGGACCGACTTCTTCACGGCGTCCTCTTTCGCCTCCAAGGCCCGTTTCGCGCGTTCAAGCGCGACCAGCTGCTTGCGGAAGGCGTTTCGTTCGCGACGGCGGTCCCAGGGAAAATCGAACTGGACTTTCGCGTCCCACGTCTCCACTCCCCGGAACTTGCTCTGCCCCGTCGAACGCATCCGGTTCCAGTCCGGTCCGCCGGAAAGCGTCATTTCGGGCAGCAGGTCGTCGGCGGCAACGCGCACGTTACGCGCCTCGTCCTCATATTCACTCCGGACAATAAACAGGTCGTCGCGGTTGTTGAGCGCGATCCGGCAGGACTCCGCCTCGTCGGGATAAGCCGCGAGCGCGTCCTTGGTCGTCTCCGACACTTTCTTCATTTGTTCTTCCAGCCGTTTCAGTTCGCTGCTGTCGAGGACAATCTTCCCTTCCGGCGGAAGACCGAGCGTGATCTTGAACGCATCCAGTTGATTCTCGTAATTCTGGCGCGTCGCGATGACGCTTTCGTTCGCGTTCAGCAGATCGGTTTTCGCCTGGTCGACCTGAATGCGTTGCATCCGCCCCGCCTTGAACATCATCTCGGCGCGGCGTTCGTTCAGTTCGAGCCGGTGCTGGTTCTCCATCGAGTTGAACATCTGCTGGCGGTAGCGCAAAACGGTGAAATATCCACTCGCGATGCTCACCGCGTAAGTCTGGCGGTAGCGCTCGAAATTCCAGATCGAATAGACGAGGTTTCGTTCGGCCTGGGTGAGCGGTTCGGTCACAACCTCGCGCCGGGCGCCGCGCAGGAGCGGGATCGTCATGGTGAGGTCGCCCGAAAACGCGGCCGAACGCCAATCATCGCGCAAGAGGCTCGCCACGTCGAACGCCAACCGTCCAGCGAGCCTCGCGCCGTTCTCGAATTTTTTCGCGAATCCGGCACTCTGCGATTCGGAAGCCCTCTTCGTTGCCATATCCCCGCTCAACGCGCCGAGGATCATGCCGCTGAAGGTCGTGTCGAACTGGTACTGCTGATAGTCCAGGTCCAAGGCGCGGATGAAGACGGTCTCTTTGAAATTCTGGAACTCGCGGTCGTTTCGCGCCCCGATCCGGAGCGCGTCCTTGAGGGAAAGGACCAGTTCGCCGTTCGTGGAAACCGTCGGCGAGACGGACTCGATCTTCGGGAAGACAGTATGCTGTTCGCCCCGGGCGGAGGCGAGCAGGGCCACGCGCAACGTCAAGGCGTCCGCCGGACGGTAGAGGTCGAACGTGTTGGTACGGCCGGTCTGCTTCTGCCAATACTCTGTCGCGAGCCGGATCCCCGTCGCGTCGCTTTCGCGCACGGCGCGTTCGGGTGTCATGCATGCGGTCGGAAGAAAAAGCGCACCAGCGACGAGCGAGACAAACGTCGCGACCGTCAAAATGCGCCGCCGCATACCCGAAATGCTGAAGAGTGAACCTGCCGTTTGCATCCCCACGCGCCCTACTTCAGCGGGAGATCCAGCAACTTCGCGATCCGCTTGGCGACATCTGTGTTGTCAAGGACCCCCTCGAAACATTCCGCGCCCGGCCCGAACGCATGGAGGGGTACGGGGGCGGCCGTGTGTCCCGTCGAACCGAAATTGACAGAGACCTTGCCCGTCGCGGGACTCCCGACGGCGAGGACTGAACCTGTTTCATGATCCGCCATAACGATCACGAGCGTGTCGTTTCCGTGGGCGAGCGAGTAATCCACCGCCGTGCGGACGGCCCATTCGATTTTCACAACACCGGAAATCGTGGTCTCCGGCTTGTTCGCGTGGGAGCCGTGGTCGGGGTCGCCGCTCTCCACCATCATAAAGAACCGACGGCCGCCCTGCGAAAGGCGCGCGATGGAGCTTTCCACCATCGGCTTATAGAGGGGTTCCCGGTCAAGCTGCCCCGTTTTGAGACACGCGAGCACGCGCTTCTCCATCGGAATGGAGAGAAAAGCGTCGAACGTATTGGCATACGCATACCCGTTCCCCATCATTTCGGCGAAGAGGTCGTGTCCGTCGCGGCGCGCACCGCCCTTTTTTTTCGGGAGGAACCATTCCTTGCCCCCGTATCCAAGAAGGATCTCATACCCGCACTTGGCAGCATCCCTGGCGATCTGCGCCGCATCGGAACGGCTCGACGTGTGGGCGTAATAGGCGGACGGCGTCGCCCCGTTGAGCGGGTCGTCTGTCAACAACCCGATGGCGAAACCCTTTTCGTGCGCGAAAGACGCGATCGACCGGACGTGCGTCTTGTCGGGACGCATACCGAGCATACTGTTGTTGGTCTTGTGCCCGCTCGAAAACCCCGTTGCGGAAGCCGCGCTGTCGGTCACATCGGCGTTCGCGGAGAAGGTCGTCACCAGCGCGGCATACGGAAGCTGGTCGGTCACCAACGCACCAGGGCGCTTGCGGAGGTAGAACGAGCTGAGGGAGAGCGCCCCCTGCCCCATGCCGTCCCCCAAGACGAAGACGACGTTACGCGGCTTCGCGCCGGGCTGCAAAACCGGAAGCGGGCGTTCGTAGAGCGCGGGAATGTCGTAGTCGCGCTTGATGGAGATGTCCGGTACAATCGGGCGCACCTTCCTGTGCGAACCGACCGTCGCCGCCGCGACGATCCACGTGCCCTCCCCCGATTCAAAGGAGAAAGAGACCAGCTTCTTCCCCCGGGCGAGCGGGAAGGAGGAGACGAAGAGGGAAACCTGCGTATTGTTGTTGTAGATCGTCCAGGCGCGGGCGGCGTTCACGTAACTCTTCGCCCGCGTCCAGTCGCCCACGTCGCGCCCGATGCGCACGTGGCGCGACTCTTTCCCTCCGTCGGCATAGACGAGCTTCAGCGTCCCGACGATGGGATTTCCCGACGAACGCAGGAAAGCGGATCCGTGGAGAAGGTAGAGTTTATCCTCCGCGATCGGCTTCTCCAGTTTCACCTCGGCTGAACGCGGCAGGTAGTCGCGTTTCGTCCCGCCAATCACGATGCAGGCTTTATCCTCGCTCGTCGGCGCCGGCAGGATTTTGAACGGGATGCCGGCTATGACCTGGAGACCGGACGGAAGCAGGCGGAGGTCGTGCCCCCCGAGATCGATGAAACCGCCTTTCCGGTCCTCCGCCTGTTCGTCGCGGAATGAAGTGTTGGCCCCGTCCGTGAACGGGACGGGCGTGAACGAGGCTGCACGTGCGAAACAAGCCGAAAACGCGAAAAACGCGATTCCGATGCGTATTTTTTTCATTCCTGTTTTCCCCTTTGTATTCGTTGTCAAAACAGGGGAAGTTTACCTTTGGACGGTGTGAAACGTCAACCTTTTTCCTCCTTTTCTAGAATCCCGGCAAAAATCAGGGTGCAACGAGATTTTTCTGCAAAAACTTTCAAAACCCCATTGACAAACGCCATATTCTTTGGTATTCTATAGAACATGAAAGAACAAAAGCGCCGCAGGGCCGAAATACTGGGAGAACTCGAGAACATTCCGTTCGCGG